>NZ_JAXKVW010000014.1 GCF_036172515.1 Flexistipes sp. | reverse complement strand
TAACTCAAAAAGGACTCATTCAGCTATTGAATACAATACTCCGAGAGAGAAACTGGAACTATATTATAAAGAAATGGAGCAATGTGCTTAACTTTTTGTGTAGAAAAAGGTGGAAAGTCCAATTTCACTCCCTCACTAACTAACCTCACTTTATTATCTTCCTCACCTTCCCGGCAATAAAAGCTGCAACAACCAGTTTCACCAAATCCAGCCATATTGGTATAAAAAAACCAATTTTTAATGCTGTCATCATTGACATTGGCTTGTCCTGAATATAGTTGATATTTATAAAAAGATAGCAAACCCCAAGAAAATAAATTATAATAAGGCCCAGTAAACCGCCGCTGATAAAACCTTTGATATTTTCTGCCTTGTCAGATATATAGCCTATTACTACAGAAGAAACCACAAAACCCACCAGATAGCCGAAAGTGGGGTTAAGCACATATGCTATCCCTCCGCCGTGGGCGAAGATTGGCAGCCCGATAAGTCCGAGCAGCAAATATAAAAACATGCCGATAAAAGACACAGAAACCCCGAATACCATGGGCACAAGCATAACAACCAAGGGTTGAAAAGTTATTGGAACAGTGGGAAGAGGAATCTTCATAAATGCACTCACTGCCATGAGTGCTACAATCATTCCGGCATAGGCAACTCTTTTTTCCCTGGATTCAATTTTCATAAATATACTCCTTTATCATTCTTTTACCTTCCTCATAGCCGATATCAATAATCTCTGCTGCACTTGTAAAATCCGTCAGCTTGAATTTATTTAACTGAGGCCTAATAATTTGGCAATCACTGTTTGCTTTTAATTTACTCTCAAAAACAGAATTCTGCATGATTGCCACGGTCTGGATAAGTGTTTCAAATATATTGGGATAAACCACTTCTTCATCATCACCGTTCCTGGATAAAATATCTTTTATTATATTGTTGAGAGAAAAAGAGAATTTCTCCTTTTTCTTTTCATCTCTTTTTTTTGTTCCGTTTTTTATCTTTGTCACAAATTTCTCTTTTTCCACAAAAGGCCCGACATCCACAGCAAATTTTATATCGCATTCCCCAGGCAAAAGATCAACAGGAACAGGATTTCTGATCCCGCCGTCTATCAAAAAATGATCTTCATAATACTGAGGGACAAAAATGCCCGGAAACGAAATACTTGCTCTGATAGCTTTGATCAGACTGCCGGAATTAAAAACCACTTCACGGCCTGTGAGCACATCTGTGGCAACGCATGAAAACTTCACCTCGAGCATTGAAATATCTATATCCCCTGTGAATTCGTATATAAATTTTTCAATCTTTTTCCCATCCACAATACCGTTTCTGGATATTTTTATATCGAAGAATTCTGTAAATATTTTCCAGTCAAGGTTCCTGATTTTTTTATCCAGAGTAGCCATATCATATCCGGCCGCATAGGCACCCCCTATAAGTGCCCCCATACTGCTTCCGCTTATTGCGTAAGGAACGATTTCTTCCTCCTCAAAAGCTTTAAGCAGTCCGATATGTGAAAGGCCCCTTGCTGCTCCGCTCCCCAGACTTAAACCTATTTTCATTTTACCACCTCAATACATTATGAGAGTTTTGAATAAGTGACCGGGACTTTCTTCTCCCCCCATATTAGGGGGAGATGCAGAGGGGGTACATTTTGTTTTCAAACAGAGTCACCTTACACCTGCGGGGCTGAAGCCCTGCTTCCAAAATTATCCAAAACTCTCGAATAATCATTTTTACTTTCTTTTTGCAAAGAATAAAACTATAGATTTACTATATGTACTCACATTTAAGAAAACTGCAAATAAAATTAGCAGAAAAAGTAAAAATTTGTCCACTGGAAAATACAAAACCAAAACTTGTAGCTGGAATTGATGTTTCATTTGAGCGGAAGACGGGAATGGGATTTTGCTGCATAGCAGTTTTAAACAGTGACATGCATCTCATTCAGAAAGCATTTCATACCCAAAAGATCAAACTGCCATATATCCCCGGCCTGCTTTCCTTCAGGGAACTTCCAATCATTTACAAAACAATGCAGAAGCTCAGTTATGAGCCTGATATTTATATACTGGATTCACAGGGCATAGCTCATCCGCGTTTTCTGGGGCTTGCTTCCCATTTCGGTGTTGTTTTCAACAAAGTTTCTATTGGCTGCGCCAAGAACAGACTTGTAGGGGAATATCAAGAACCCGGCTTGATTAAAGGCAGCTTCAGCATCATGCATTACAAACATAAAGAAGTAGGTGCCGTAGTCAGAACTAAAAACAATGTAAACCCTGTCTTCATATCCCCGGGTAATTTGATTGACACTCAGGACAGTATAAATATAATTTTGAAATGTGCCCGGGGTTACAGAATACCGGAACCCACCAGAATTGCTCATATTTTATCCAACCGTCTCAGGAAAGAAAGCGTATAAAGGCTGATAATTCAGAATTATTATTTCAAAAGCTTAGAAATCACAATTTAAGAACTTTGAATAATTTGTTTTCCATGTTTTAGGAAGTGGGTAGCACCAGCCGGAGGCTGGTAAATATATTGTGTATCACAAATTGATTGACTTCGTCTAACACCAGACTTTTAGACTGGTAAATATGTTGTCAAACATTCAATTTAGCTATTTACATAGCTGCTAATCGGTCTTCGACCGATGCTAGTGGGATACATTACTTTAGTCCCGCAGGCCTGTGAATACTGAATTTCAAAAGAACGCTTGCCCGGCTAAAGCCGCGCTTCCTGAGTTATTCAAAGGTCTTAATTCAACATTTTAATTTTAAATTCGCTATTGATTTTTATAAATCAGGTGTTAGTTTAGTGACCAACGCCCTGAAAAGGGTGTATAATTTAGCTGTGTTCACATTAATCCTGTCTTTGATAAAGGTTTTTATCAATTGTGGGAACGTTCGAAACAGCAATCAAATAAAGAGGTGTAAGATGGAAGCAGGAAACAATTCAAAAGTTACCTTTCATTACACGGTAACTATCGAAGACGGAACAGTGGTTGATTCAACCAAAGAGGAAGAACCTCTTACTGTGCAGCTTGGAGAGAAACAGCTTCTGCCGGATTTGGAGAAAGAGCTGGTGGGAATGAAAGAAGGTGAAGAAAAATCTGTTGAGCTGACTCCTGAGCAGGCTTTCGGCGAAATTCAGGAAGATGCCATAACAGATATTCCAAGACAAAATATTAACCTTGACGAAAATATTCAGGAAGGCATGTATATTGACCTTACTGACGAAAACGAGCAGAATTTCAGAGGACTTGTTAAAGAGCTTAACGATGATAATGTGAAAATTGACTTTAATCATCCATTAGCAGGAAGAAAACTGACATTTAACGTTGAAGTTGTAGAAGTCAACTAAATTAAAAGGGGTGCTTTCAGCACCCTTTTTTTATTTAAGAAACATATTATTTTCTCTTTCTTTTCTGATGTTTGTTTTTTCACCGTGTCCCGGATATACTGTTACATCGTCTCCCAAAGAAAACAATTTATTTTTAATAGAGCTAATAAGCATATCCATATCCCCGTAAGGAAAATCGGTACGACCGATGGAAAGCTCAAAAAGCGTATCTCCTGAAAATACTGCTTTCTCCCTATCAAAATAATAACAAACACCGCCTGGAGAATGCCCCGGGGTATGTATAACTTTGAAGGACAACCCGTCAAAATCAAACAAATCCCCATCTTTAACATATTCATCAATTTCAGGGCTTTCCACCCCCATAACACCGAAGAAAGCACCGTGGCTAGCACTTTCTTTCACCAGAAAAACGTCCGACTCATGAATATAAAATTTAATTCCAAATTCCTCTTTTAACCTCTTTACAGCACCTATATGATCAAAGTGGCCGTGGGTGTTGAAAATACACAGAGGCATAAGTCCCGAATTTTTGATATAATTTATTATTTTATCGGGCTCATCACCCGGATCAATTATTATACAATTTTGTGAATCGTGAATTATATAGCAGTTCACCATTAAAGGCCCAACCTGTATAACATTAATATCCATAAACCCCCTCCGCAGCAACAGTTTATTTATGATTCAATAATATTGTAACCGGTCCGTCATTAACAAGGGAAATTTTCATATAGGCACCGAATTCCCCTGTTTTTACCTTTCCACTGCCCATAATTTTTTTGCACTCATTTACAAATTTTTCATAATACATCTTCGCACTTTCCGGCTCCATTGCATTTGAAAAATCCGGCCGCTTCCCTTTCTTACAGGAAGCAGAAAGAGTAAACTGACTTATAACCATAATCTCTCCGCCAATATCCTGAACAGAGTTACTCATTTTGCCGTTATCATCTTCAAAAATTCTCAGTCCGCAAGCTTTATCAGCCAGCCATGAGCAGGAATTTTCTCCATCTGATTTTTCCACTCCAATAAAAATCAGCAGTCCTCTGCCTATATTCCTTTCCTCTTCTGCATTGATATTAACCGCTGCACTGTCAACACGCTGGACACAACAAATCATTTCAACACCTGCCGGATAGACACTCGAAACATATAAAGACTGAGAAAATACACGCAAACACTCAATCCGATGATAATTAAAACATGGATGCCCGCATTCTTCAAGGATAAAAGGAAAATCAGCATGAGAAGACTTGATGTGAAAATTTTCAGAACAGTTCTTTTGTATTTTTTTATACTGAAAGTATAATATTTAATACCTGTATAGAGCAAAACTGCATTAATACCCGCGCTGATACTGGATGCCAAAGCTATACCGGAGTGCCCCATAAAATTTATAAATATCAGAATAAAAGCTATATTGGCAAGAAAACTTACAAAAGCAAATTTAACAGGAGTAAGCGTGTCTTTAACAGAGTGGTAAACCCTTGTGAACAAATTTACAAAAGAATAGCAGATAAGTCCAATCGTATACATTCGCAAAGCAGATGCCGTGGCAAATGTATCTTTTGACGAAAAGATTTTGTACTCGAAAATAAGACTGCAAATTTCATTTGAAAGGAAAAACATTCCCAGCGATGCAGGTACAATAACCATAATTATAGCCAGCACAGATTTGTCTATAAGTTTATTAACATTGTTAAGGTCATTTCTGCTGTAGGAATTGCTGATTTCCGAAAGTGAAACGGTACTGAACGCTATCGAAAAAACACCGAGTGGAAACTGAAAAAGCCTGCTTGCATAGTACAGATATGAAATACTGCCCGTTGAAAGAAAAGAGGCAATTATTCTTCCAATGGTAAAATTAAGCTGATTTATGCCAACACCGCCTATTGACGGAATTATCAACTTGAAAGTTTTCTTCACCATTTTGTCTATGCGGTTTTTTCGGTTTATACGAAAACCTTTGATGAGAGAGTAAATGAGTATATAAATCAGCTGTAAAACTCCCCCGATCAATGCACCCCATGCCAGATAAGTCACGCTGCCGCCGAAATACCCTCCCAGAAAAGCCGATACAATCATAGAAACATTCAAAACTGCAGTTGAGGATAACGGAATATAATAACTGCCTATCACATGCAGATACCCGGAAAGCAGCCCGCATATACTCACGATGACAAGATAAGGCATCACAATCCTGAGCATATGTGATGCAGCAGCAATTACTTCAGGATCATTCAGATAACCGGGTATAAACAGCAGAACTGCATAATCGGAAAATATTATAAAAACTGCGGTAATACTCAAAGTAAAAAACGTAAGCACCAATATAAGATCGGTTAAATATTTGTATGCATTATCAGGGCTTCTATGCATCTTATCACTCATTATCGGAACAAAAGCAGAAGAAAGAGCCCCCTCTGCAAACAGAGCACGAAAGAGGTTCGGTATAGCATAAGCCATAAAAAAAGCATCCGTAAATTTTGATGAACCGAAAAAAGCGGCAATTGCAACATCCCGAACCAAGCCGAGAATCCTGCTAGTAAGCACGCCGGAACTTGATTTCACAAGTTTGGATAAAAAGTTATTCATAATATTCCTAAATCCGTTAAATTAACTTTACTATTAAAAGATAGTAAGTTATAATATTTTTGAGTTTAAAAGTAAAAATATTTTTATGTTTTAAGAATCTACAGGGAGGTTTTTATGACCAAATCTCAACTTATCGAAAAAATTGTTGCCGAGAACCCCAATCTGACAAAAAAGAATATTGAGTACATTGTTAACAATGTATTCAGCAACATAAAGGATGCCTTGGGCAACGGTGATAAAGTCGAAATAAGAGGATTCGGCAGCTTTAAAGTCAGGGACAAAAAATCAAAAATCGGAAGAAACCCCAAAACCGGAGAACAGGTTAAAGTTCCGCCGAAGAAAGTTCCATATTTTAAGCCTGGTAAAGAAATTAAAGAAACATTGCTTAAATCATAATAAACCCCCGCTTTATGTTACGGGGGTTTATTAAACGTTTACTATTAAATTAACCCGCCAGCCTGGCAGATAATTTTCTTAAGCTCAGGTAAATCCCGAACCTGCGCCACAGGATGAGCCGCTTGAAGAATTTTCGGAAGAGGATGAAAAAGCTGAAATCTTCTTTTTCACATCAGTAGCCCCGCATTCCGGGCACTTTATCTCTTCTGAAAGTTTAAATACAAGCTTGCTGAATTCCTGTCCACAACCTTGGCATTTATACTCAAAAATCGGCATCCGTCGTACCTCTTTTACTTACAGATGTTTTTGCAGGGCATCAACATAGACGCCTTTTGGTTGCACGCCTATAAACTGCTCAACAACTTTGCCGTCTTTGAATATCATAACCGTGGGTATACTCATAATGCCATACTGTGCAGCAAGCTGCTGATTTTCATCAACATTGACCTTGCCTACTTTTGCCTTCCCTTCAAATTCGGCAGAAACCTGATCAAGTGTAGGAGCCAGCATTTTACAAGGTCCGCACCATACAGCCCAGAAATCCACTACAACAGGAATATCGCTTTCCAATACTTCCTTTTGAAAATTCTCTTCAGTGAATACTAACGACATTGCAACCTCCTTTTTTTGTGAAAACTAATATATAGTTTTATGAATATTTGTCAATTAAAAAGGCACCCATTTTTCAAGCCGCACACTTCACAGCTGACAGATCTCTTAAATTTACACGAGTTCAACATACCAAGTCTGGTAATGGCAAAATCATATTTAACCGGATCACGCTTATCTATAGTTTTGAAGTAATCCGTTATTAAACGGGCATTTCGGTGGCTGTTAGCCTCAGAAGAAATAATACCAAAATTTTTTGCAAATCTTAATATATGTGTGTCAGGGGGGTAAAGCAGTTCTCCTGTTTTGTAAGCCCCCCAAAGACCAAAATCCACATCATCTTTGCGAACCATCCACCTTAAAAACATTCTTAATCTTTTCAAGCCTGATTTGCCGTATTTGGGAAAAAGGAAAAAATATCCTCTCCCGGCATTATTCTCGGCGCCGAACCCTCTGGCATAATCAAGAAATCCTTCCAGGGCCTTCTCAAGACTATCTGATAAATTTACGAAAAAATTCTGAACGCTGCCGTATTGCAAATAAATTCTTTTTATCAGTGTAACCAACAGCCGGATATCCTCGGCCGTTTGAAAGCGATAGTATAGCTTTGCCTCAGAATTATCAGTCTCAAAAGGGTCATTTCCGTACCTGTAAAAAAACTTTTTCAGAAAATCCTGAATGGCGTTAACTCTCCCGTAAGCAAAAAGAGAAGAAACAAGACTTATGTATTCCTTATTTCCGTCAATTCTGGAGGGAAAAATAATGGGATCTGTACCTATAAATTCAGCACGCGTATATTGAGAGTATATATGCTCCCAAAATATTCTTTCAGAGGGACGTGATACAGAAGGCAAGTCTAATGAATTAATTGGCTTCAGTACTGCATTCCCGGCAGACACCGAACAAATTAAGTTCGTAACCTTCGATTTCATCCTGCAGAGAGGTGGATCCCATATCAAGGCTCACATCAAAAACATCTTTAACACTGCCGCATTTTCTGCAATAGAAATGACCGTGAGATGACATATCCGGATCGTATCTGCTGCATTGCGGATCAACAGTCACCTGCTTGACAACACCGGCCTTTACAAGAGTATCCAGCGTATTATAAACGGTGGCAAAAGAAAAACTTTTATCGTTTTTCCTCAGCTGGTCAAAAATTTCCATCGCTGAAGGGTGAGAAGTGTTCCCCTCAAGAGCTTCCACTATCCACTCCCGCGGTTTTGTAACTTTGTACCCAGACTTCTTAAGCATATCAAGAGCTTCTTCTTTATGCATTTTGCAGCTCCTCAGTAAAAAAAATATTTTGCCTAACAACTGTTACTTTGGAATCAATATAATTAATTTGCCTGAAAAATTCAAGGAAATTAAAACTTCCTCTATCGTTTATCTTAACATAAATCATACAATTTTCATCATCTTTTTTAACAAAATACTCTTTAAGGTCAATTATTTTTTCTCTGCCGCGTTTAGTAATCTTTTTATAGAGTGCTTTATTTTCATAAAAAGCCCCGATAAGCTGCATATAAGCTTCAAAATTCAGAGAATAAGCTGCAATCATTTCATCGCTCATTTTATTCTCAAACTGCCGGATACCCTTCATCCTGAATCCGGAAGGTAACTTTTTGTTAAGCTGGTTTAACAACAAATTTTTGTCTTTAACATAAGCCTTTATAATAAGCTTTTCATTATAACCTTCCATACCCACTGAGAGAGGATAAATATAACTTATCCGGGGTTGAGGATTGTACCCCTGCGAATAAGACATATCAACATCACACATTTTAAATACATGTGCGAATGCCCTGCACGTTTCAATAGCTGAAAATAGAACAGCGGAATCTTTCTTCTCAAAATCAATAATATAACTAAAATATTTTTGATCAATATCAGACACACTGTTAAACTCATTTACATTAAAAGATTTTTTGCCCGGTGATGCAAATTCATTCCTGAGAAAATCGAAATCACAAACGCCGCACCCTACACAGATACTTGTACTGCCTACTCTGCAATCTTTTGTCATTACTTCCTTTTTCGACTTTTCAAATTCTGAAACGAGGAATTCCTTCTTAACTCCTATATCTATAAAATCCCACGGAAGTTCATCTTCGGTTTGCAGAATTTTCATTGAATATTGCTCAGGAGCAGAATCGTAATTTTTAAAAGCATTCAGCCATTTATTATAGTCAAAATGCTCACTCCATCCGTCGAACATAGCCCCTGACTTTACAGCATCCAACAGTATATTACCAATGGACTCATCACCTTTGGAGATAGCAGCTTCCATAACACTCTGTTGAATATCGTGAAAACTAAACTTTATCTTCATCTTTCTGAATTCCGATTTTAAAATGTTCTGTTTATAAGTCAATTCTTCAATACTGTTTTGGGGCCACCACTGGAAAGGAGTAAACGGTTTCGGAACAAAATTGGAAACCGACACACTAACATCAAAGCCGCCTTTGCCTTTAACATTCTCCTTTATTTTTTTAACGAGAGCGGCTATCCCCAAAACATCCTCTTCTGTTTCAAACGGCAGGCCTATCATAAAATACAGTTTAGCTGTTTTCCATCCGTTGTCAGCCGCTACTTTAACGGATGATATAATTTCATCCTCAGAAAGATTCTTGTTTATAATTCTTCTCATTCTTTCGCTTCCCGCTTCCGGTGCAATGGTAAATCCCGATTTTCTGACACGGGAAAGTTCCCTGAATATATAATCTTTGATTTTATCAGCTCTAAGGGAAGGAAGTGAAATGGAGGTGTGCGAATTTTTAACAATAGACGATAATCTCACCAGCAAATCCTCCAGACATGAATAATCTGCGGCGGATAAAGAAAGAAGTGAGGCCGTTTCATATCCTGTATTTTTAAGCTGATTGAGAATATTGTTCACAATATCATCAACATTTCTCTCTCTGACAGGTCTGTAAATCATGCCGGCCTGGCAGAATCTGCATCCCCTGCTGCACCCCCTGGATATTTCCGAAACAACCCTGTCCTGTACAGCCGGAATCAAAGGTACAACCGGAGCATTTACCGTAATATCATTTTTAAAATCTGTATAAACTTTTTTCACAACATGTTTTTCCGAATTCACAGAAGGGACATAAGTGAAATCATATGAATCAAAAAACTCAAGACGCTCTCTGCGTCCGGCAAATTTTTTCCCGGCGTATTCTTCACAAATATCTGTGAAAACATGGTCCATCTCGCCTATAAAAAATACATCTATAAATTTTTCCAAAGGCTTGGGGTTATAAACACAAGGGCCGCCGGCAACAATGACCGGAGAATCACTTCTGAGACTGCTCTCTGCCGGAATACCGGAATTAAGAAGTATGGACAAAATATTGGAATAAGATAATTCGTACTGGACACTGAAGCCTAAAATATCAAACTTCTGCAGAGGGGTTTTTGACTCAAGCGAAACAAAAATATCTCCGCCCATTTTATCAATTGCATCAGGCCAGGGCATAAAGAAACGCTCCGCATAAATCTGGGAAGATAGGTTTAGATTCTCATATAAAATCTTTATACCCAGATGTGACATCCCGACCTCGTAGTTGTCCGGGAAGGAAAGACACACCCTCAGCTTGTCAGAATACTCTTTTTTATAGGAATTTATTTCACTTCCCAAATATCTCGGAGGCTTAGACACCTGAAGAAAATCGTGGAAATTCATAACACAAACACTCCGTTTAAAAATCTGCCGGTCTGTCGTATCTGCGCATAGCTATGGAATTGACAATACCAAGCATAGACATGAAGGTAACAAGAGATGAACCGCCATAGCTTATGAAAGGCATAGGTATTCCCACAACAGGCATCATTCCGACAACCATTGAGGCATTAACAAAAAACTGAAAAAAAATAAAGGCAAAAACTGCCACACACATAATTTTTGCTGTGGGCTCTTTTGAATATGCGGAAATGAACAAAATTCGGGCAAGCAGACTTAAAAAACACAATAAAATAACAGCAGCACCCACCAGGCCGAATTCTTCGCCAATCACCGAAAAGATAAAATCCGTATGCTTTTCCGGTAAAAATTTCAAATGGGACTGTGTACCCTGAAGATACCCTTTGCCGGTAAGTCCGCCCGAGCCGACAGCAATTTTGGATTGAATAACATGATAACCCGCCCCGAAAGGATCTGCTTCCGGATTAAGAAATGTAACAACCCTCTGTCTTTGATAATCATGCATATTTGCCCATATCACGGGGATACTAACCAATAAAATTGTCAATACGGCAAAAAATGTATATTTTGTAATCCCTCTGTACAAAAGAACAATCCCCCAGACTGCTAAAAATATAACGGCTGTGCCCAGGTCAGGTTGCAAAAAAATCAGCAGCAATGGCGGGACGGCAGGAATAAATTTTTTCAGTATAGGGAAAAAAGAGAAATTTTTCATTCCGATATCCTTAAAAACCCTTCCCAAAGTTATAACCCATGCAACTTTAAAAAACTCAGAAGGCTGTAAACTGAAACCTCCTATATCAATCCATCGCTTTGCTCCCATGCTCACATCACCAAAAATCAAAACATAAACCAAAGATATCACACCCAAGGTATAAATTACAGCTGTCCAGGATATTAATCGTTTGTAACTTATAAATGAGAAACCAAGAAAAAGAGCAATACCAATAACACTCCAGGTTATCTGTTTTATATAATAATCTCCCGACTGTTGAAGCTGGAGATTGTATGATGCACTGTATATAGCCATAATGCCGAGAAACAGTAACAAGACCGTTTGAAAAAAAAGTATATAGTCAAAATTTACAACATGCCGTTTATCAATCTGAAACATAACCCATACTCACCATCTTATTTATTACCGCCCCTGAAATTGATGCCGCGCTGTGTCCTCCGGAGCCTCCGTGTTCAATCAGCGAAACTATAACATAGCGTGGCTCCTCAACAGGGAAAACGCCGCCGAACCATGAGTGATCCCTGTATTTTTCCGGGACTTCTCCTTCTTCATACTGTTCAAATTTTTTCAGGCTTACCACCTGTGCTGTTCCCGTTTTTCCACCGATTTTAATTTCACTAACCCTGGCGCGGTAAGCTGTACCGTGTAATCCGTATACGGCATTATACATAGCATTCAGGAGAAAATTCCTTGTTGAGTTATCGATATCTATTCTATTGTTAATTTTAACCGGTTTAGTCTCGAATCCGTCAGCGGTTTCAAAACCTTTTACTAAACCGGGCTGATAAATCATCCCGCCGTTGAAAATACCGCTCAGCATAACTGCCATCTGCAAAGGAGTGACATTGGTATACCCCTGCCCGATTGAGGTAATTATTGTTTCTCCAGGATACCAAGGCTGATCAAACGCCTTCTCTTTCCAGTTTCTATCAGGAAATATGCCTGATTTTTCATTAGGCAAATCGATACCTGTTTTTCTACCTAAAGAAAAGTTATGTGCATATCTGCTGATAGTGTCGATACCGAGCTTAAGCCCAAGGTTATAATAATATATATCACAAGACTCCACTATTGATTTTTTTAAATCCACTTCGCCATGGCCGGATTCTTTCCAGCACTTATAATCATAACTGCCGTAATAGAACACTCCGTTACACTCAAAAGTAGTATCAGGGGTAATTTCATTTTCCGTCAAGGCGGTTGCAGCCATTAAAATTTTAAAGACAGAACCCGGTGGATAAGAGCCTTCAATAGCTCTGTTTAACATGGGTTTGTCCTGATCATTTGTTATAGCTTTCCAATAATCACTTTTTATAAAAGGAACAAACTTGTTCAAGTCATAAGATGGGTTTGTCGCCATAAGCAAAACCTTATTGTTGTAAATATTAAGAACAACTATTGCTCCTTTTTTTCCCTTCAAAAGTTCCATTCCAAACTTCTGAAGGTCATAATCCATGCTGAGCACAACATTTGCACCCGGTTTTGCATGTTTCGTTTTCAAAACTTTAACAACCTGACCAAAACTGTTAACCTCAACCTGTTTGGCACCGTTAACCCCTTTAAGTCTTTCTTCGTATTCCTTCTCCAAACCGGTCTTTCCTATTAAATCACCAGGTCTGTACCCATTATACTTTTTCAACTCACTATCGTTAACTTCCCCCATGTATCCAACCAAATTACTGTATGCAAAACCGTCTTTGTAATTTCTTACGGCCTCCATATCTATTCTGATTCCTGGATAATTTTTCAAATTTTCATAAAGGTAAGATACTTGTTTGAAAGTTAGACCCCTGAAGATGGTAACCGGGTCATAGTAGTATCCTTTCAAAATCTTCTCTTTAGCCTCTTCAACGTTTATATTCACAACATTTTTTAACTTATCAAACAGCCTGTCCAGATTCCTGGTATCCTCTCTGATAACACTGAGATTGTAACTGGGGGCATTCTTAACCAAAATTTCACCATCTCTATCCTTTATAAACCCCCGGGGAGCCTTAATTCTTAATATTCTGATACGGTTATCTTCCGAAAGCCGCTTATATTTGTCATGCACAACCACCTGAAGATAATAAAGTCTTAAAAAAAGGAGCAAAATTAAAAAGAAAGTAGCTGCAAACAGCAAGAAACTGCGTTTTTTATATTTGGCAATAACATTTTCTTCAAGAAAGCGAAAAAGCATAACCGAAATCCTTTAATGAAAGCAAAACAAAATACAGTGATGAGTTAACAACCAGAGGAATCAGAAGTAAGTTACTATCGTTAGCAAATGAATAATCGGTAAAAGAAAAAGCGATAACTACAAAGATAGTATAACTCAGAAATGAATACAGCAGTTTAATCAGCAGGTTGTTATAATCAAAAAGCGTAATAAGCAGTCTTTTTGTAAAGTAAAATAAAATTATGCTCAAAACAGAAATACCGAAAATTCCGAATGTTATAAAATCGTTAAACATACCAAGTAAAAATGCATGCGGAATCAGATTTTCACTATCCACTTCATGTTCCAAGGCAAAATATATTAAAAAAGGGTAATTTATGTAATTGAGCACCCCGTCAAAAATCATAAACAGAACATAACAGACAATCAAAGCCACTGTGATTTTGATGTACCTTTTATTCTTCATCTTTTACTACTAATACGTTTTCAAGTTTATAAAAATTTACCTTTTGCTCCACAAATATCTTCTGAAAAATACCGTTCACAGATTCCGTGTTTTTTACAGCGTTACCCACCGGTATACCTTTAGGATAAAGTCCTCCAAGTCCCGAGGTAATAAAAAGGTCTCCTTTTGAGACTTCATCCAGTTTGTCGTAAAAATCAACCACCAATTTACCTTGCCCATCGCCACTGAGAATTCCGACTGTTCTTGTATTAAAGTTCATAACGCTGACATAACTGTTCACATTCAGAATAACATTCACCCTCGCAGAGCTGCGGTAAACCTCCACAACCTTGCCCACAAGCCCCTCATAGCTGACAACCGCATCATTAATTTCCACACCGTCCGTACTTCCGGCATCTATTATGATGTATTTTAAAAAGCCTTCTATATTACGTCCTATCACATTGCAAGCTATTGTCCGGAAATCATAAGCTTTTTTAAAGTTCAGTAATTTTTTTAATCGATTATATTCAGTTAATTTTTCACTTAAAATACTGTTTTCAAGTTTAAGTTGCCGAATCTTTTCTCTGAGCTCTTCATTGTTTTTCTTTACACCAACAAGGTTTATGTAATCATCGTAAATATTGGAAATATAACTCGTTGTCATCTCTGTATAATAAAGAACAGGATTCAGTATATTACCGAAAATTCCCCTGAACACTTTTTGGGATTCAGGAACTCTCGTCTGAAGAAGAATGATTAGAATTAAAAGTATAACAACTGCTATAAATTTTCTTCTAAAAATCATCAAACTACGGAAACTTTCTTAAGCAAATCAATTTCATCAAGCACCTTGCCGGCTCCGAGCGCAACTGCTGTCAGAGGATCATCGGATACTATAATAGGAAGACCTGTTCCTTCAGCCAGCCTTTTATCAAGCCCCTTCAGCAGTGCTCCGCCTCCGGTGGCCACAATTCCCCTGTCAACTATATCAGCCGCCAATTCAGGAGGGGTTTTTTCAAGTGCAACTTTTACTGCCTCAACAATTTTGTTTACTGCTTCTTCCAGAGCTTCTCTTATTTCACTGTCTGTTATCTCTATGGTTTTCGGTATACCTTCCACCAGTGATCTGCCTTTTATTTCTATACTCATTTCCTCTTCGCCGGGATATGCAGAACCAATTTCCATTTTTATTTTCTCAGCTGTCCAGGTACCGATAAGAAGATTGTATTTTCTTTTGATATAATTGACGATAGCCTCATCCATTTCGTCTCCGCCCACTCTCACGGAATTTGTATATACAATACCGGACAGGGAAATGACAGCAACCTCAGTAGTACCACCGCCGATATCAACAACCATATTTCCCGACGGTTCCTGAATAGGCAGCCCTGCACCAATGGCTGCAGCCATAGGCTCCTCTATAAGATAAACTTCTCTGGCTCCGGCCTGTATGGCTGAATCTTTTACCGCTCTTTTTTCAACCTGTGTTACACCTGAAGGTACGCAAATAACAATTCTGGGACGAACCAGGGACTTTCTGTTATGAACTTTCGTAATAAAGTACCTGAGCATTTTTTCCGTCACTTCAAAATTGGCTATCACACCGTCCTTCATAGGCCTTATCGCAACAATATTGGCAGGAGTTCTTCCCAGCATATTTTTCGCTTCGCTTCCCACTGCAAGTATATCTTTTGTATCATTGTTAATAGCCACCACTGAAGGTTCACTGCAGATAATTCCCTTGCCTTTCACATATATTAATGTATTGGCAGTACCCAGATCTATGGCCAGATCGTTTGAAAAATAATCAAAAATTTTATTGAATAACATTCGGTTTCCTCCGTGTTGTTGAATACAATTTTGTTGAACACAACCATGATATAGCAAAACTTATGCATCTATTCAATATAAAACAACCTTAAGAGAATATTTTCAGCATAACTGATGCTGCTGCAATTGATGCATGGCTCAATAGTGCTACAAGTCAATAAAATCCGTTTTGCCGTTATCTGTATAAATAACGGCAAAAGAAGCACTATCAGCCATATATCCTCCCAGCGTGCCTGGATTTATTATCGTCTGTTTATCCCGTTTTGTTAAATCTTTACTGTGAGTATGCCCGTATAAAACATAGGAGACATCACTGCTTATGTAATCTATAACAGATGGCTCATGAAACACAGCAAACCTGCAGCCGCCTATTTCCTTCACAAGAGGTCCCTTTACTATTTTTCCGCCGGTAATTTTAGCCAGACCTAACCATTCACCGTCGTTGTTGCCAAAAATCCCGAAATACGGCATCCGGAGTTTGTTTAAATACTCAGCGGCAAACGGTGACACTATATCTCCGCAATGAATAACATAATCTGCACCGTTACGATTGAAATATTCAACTGCAAATGAAAGATTCTTGACATTATCATGGGAATCTGAAATAACACCGACTTTCATAGTACTCTCCATATTGACGGGTGAAGATTTTATATTGTAAACACATATGGTTTTATGTATAACATTACCCTAACAATATTATCAATAGAATATAATTGTCAATAATATATAAATACTCAGGAGAGAAACAGATGGATGAACACAGATACAAAAAACTGCAGCATTTAAAAAATTCTGATATTTTACCGTACGTAAATTCATTTAAAGTCCCTTTTTCGCTTGCAGAAATCAAGGAAAAGTATGAAGGAGTACAAAAATCTCAACTGATGGAAAACAAATACAGATTTACTGTAGCCGGCAGAGTGATGTCCATAAGAGAATTCGGAAAAGCGGCCTTTATTACAATTAAAGACAGAAGCACCTCCTTTCAGATATATCTAAAGAAGGGTGAAATAACCGAAGAAGAGTACGAAGTTTTCAAATCCACCGATGTGGGCGATTTTGCCGGAATGTCCGGTTTTCTCTTTAAAACAAAAACCGGCGAATTAACACTGTTTACTGAAAGCTACAGAATGCTGACAAAGGCACTGAGAGATCTACCGGAAAAATGGCACGGTCTGAAAGACGTGGAAAAGCGGTACAGACAGCGTTATACAGACTTGATTGTCAATGAGCATGTGAAAGATATTTTTATAACGCGCAGCAGAATAATTAAAGGGATAAGAGATTTCTTCAATGATAGAGATTTTCTCGAGGTTGAAACCCCCATGATGCAGCCTTTGGCAGGCGGAGCAACTGCAAAGCCATTCATTACTCACCATAATGCCCTTGATATGCAGCTGTATCTGAGAATAGCGCCCGAATTGTACCTGAAAAGACTGGTTATCGGGGGGATGGAGAAAGTTTACGAAATAAACAGAAATTTCAGGAATGAGGGGATCTCCACAAAGCATAACCCTGAGTTCACAATGATAGAGTGGTATATGGCTTATGCCGACTATTACGATATGATGGCATTGACTGAAAATTTGATAGTATCAGTGACAACAAAAATACTGGGGAAAAATTCAATTGAATACGACGGTAAAGAGATAAATCTGCAAAAACCATGGCCGAAACTGACCCTTGAAGAATCCATTGAAAAATTCGCAAACATACCCCAAAGCGATTTGAAAGACTATGAAAGTGTTAAAAAGATTGCAGAAAATCATAATATAAAAGTCGACAAATCATGGGGCAGAGGGAAAATTGTTCTGGAAATATTTGAAGAACTTGTCGAAGATAAACTTTTTCAGCCCACTTTTATAATTGATTACCCTAAAGAAGTTTCTCCCTTATCTAAATCAAAAGCTGACAATCCCGATGTCACTGAGAGATTTGAACTGTTTATAGGCGGCTTTGAAATGGCCAACGGATTTAATGAGCTCAACGATCCGATAGATCAGAAAGAGCGTTTTGAAAAGCAGGTGGAAGCAAAAGATGCCGGGGATGAAGAGGCTCATCTTATGGACAAAGATTTTCTGAGAGCACTGGAATACGGATTGCCGCCAACTGCAGGTGAAGGTTTGGGGATAGACCGTCTTGTCATGCTTTTAACTAACAGCAAATCCATTAGAGAAGTAATACTCTTTCCTCATATGAGACCGGAAGAGGAAGAGGAGTAAAGCTTTGAATTATTTTGAATAATCCGGGAAGTGCTGTAACAATAAGGTTCAAGGTTCAAACTTATTGAAAGTGGAAATAAATATTTATTGTTATTCAAGTTTCGCACTTACACTGTTTTCACGTCTTTGTTCACCCTGTTAAATATCAGCTTCGCTGATTGCCTGTGGCATTTAACAGGGCAGGGAGTGAAAACGACGAAGCAATCTCTCTATTTTTCTTGTTTTGAGATTGCCACAACCCTGTTTCCACAGGGTTTCGCAAGGATGCCTATGGATAGCACCAGTCTTTTAGACTGGTAAATATGTTTAACATTCTATATATTCGCTAAAAGCGAATGCTAGACAAAACGAAGTGCGAAACTTGATTTATTCTTAGTTATTTATTGAAAAACGCCGGCTCGTCAGAGGTCGCTTTCTTTTGTCGTATAATCATCCGGAAGGCTGCAGCTCTCCACCATATCAAAAGGAATTGGATACCTAATGCCTGCTTTATGTGTATTCAGCAGACCTTCTGCAACCTCATCCATCATTTCAAAAGGAAAACCCACAACAATTTCAAAGTCCTGAGCCATTGCAAAACGCCTGTCGCCAAGACATGGAATCTCTAAAACGGGTTTTCTGTATTTGTACACTTCAGCCACACCTCTGGAACATACACCGGCATCCCCTGAGGATTTCATCACAAATTCACCGCCTTTATCATAAAGAAATGCCTGGACAAACCTCATCGCCTGAGCCGAATTTACATACATAACAATGACATCCGGCTGAATATTCTCCACAGGTCTTTCAAGTGAATATGTCAAAACACCCTGAATATTTTCGTCAATCCTCGGCATAAGTCGCTGCATATTAGATGCAGCATGAATATCCTTCTGATAAACATTGCAATTAACTTCGCCGTTCAGCACCCTTTCCGGGGTTTCAATAAGTCCGCAGCATGAAGCACCGAGAACACAGTAACTATCCTCCGCAGTAATATATGTAGGCCAGTTGTAGTAACGGGAGTATGCAATCTGCTGGCAGATATTTATTTTTTTATTTTTCACTTTTGCTTTACCGTCAAAATGAGTTTCTTTAAACAGTTTAACCGCTACAGGGCTGGTCTGAGGTTTAACAGTTTTTTGCAGTACAGCCAGAAATTCTTTCATATCAGCCTCCGTTTTCAGTCAAAGCCTTAAGTAAATCCCCGAGAGAAACGATTCCAACCAATTTGCCGTTTTCAACAACCGGTATCCTATGAATATAATTTTCCAGGAATATTTTTGCCACATCCTTTAAGTTATGCTCCGGGGTTACAGTTATAGGCGGTTTGCCCATAATGTTTTTTACTGGTGGATTTGTCAGCTCCTGTACATCAACAAGAGGGATTTTATCAGCATCATTTAATATGTCCGGTAATTGATTTAAAACATCGGATTCACTAAAAACTCCCACAACCTCCCCGTCTTTATTCAAAACCGGCAGACCTGTTATACTTTTCTTTCTTAATTTCAGTGTTACCTGCCTGATACTTTCGTTCTCATTAGCCGTTATGACCTTTGTAGTCATTACTTCACTAACTTTGATTTTCATTAATATTGACCTCCGGTTAATAAACGTTTATAATCAAAAACACAGTATCTCAATAATCAAACGTTGTTTAAAATTATAGAGCATTTGATTTTAAATGTAAAGAATTTTTTGATACCCTCCTAAATAAAACCGTGACGCGGGACGTTCAAAGTTCAACGTTCAATGTTTTATAATTAGTTACTTTGGCACTATATCACTCAACAACTCAACCAATACACCACTCAACCAATACACCAATATACCAATCATCTCATTCTTTCCCAAAACATATTACATCTGTGTGGCAATCTCCTTAAGCATGTCTCTCAATATAGATCCGTCGGCAGATTTGGGAAGAGCCCTTGTAAATTTAATTTCAGCCGGTAACACAATCTCCCCGATTTCAGAAATTATTGTTTCCCTGATTTCCCTGACCGTCTGATCGTAATAGCTTTCCTCAATTTTTCTTGAAAGCACACAGAATGCAACAAGCATATCCCCTCTTTTTTCATCATTAATGTTAATAACTGCAGCATCAAGCACCAAAGGATGTTTCTTTATAGCTGCTTCAATTTCAGTAAAACTTACCCTTTTACCCCCTATATGCATAACCTCATCCATTCTACCGGTTAAGACTATCTCATAATTTTCAGTGAATTCAGCTCCGTCTCCTGTTTTAAAGAGAAAATCACTGTCTACTTTCCTCCAGTATATACTTCTGTACAATTCACTGCCATTGCAGATATTTTTACAGATAGACGGCGTAAGCTTACTCAGCATCAGTGAACCTTTACTGCCCTGAGCGTTAATTTTGCTTTCATCCAGTTCATCATAGATGAATACATCTATACCCGGCAGCGGTTTTGAAACATTGGAAAAATCAATCTCCGAATATCCGGGTATATTTGCTGCAAGGGCCCCGCCGGCTTCCGTCAGCGAGTAAATGTTGACAATCGGTTTTTTTTGAAAAAGTATCTTTTTAAATACCCATTCCAGTAGCTCATCGGAAGTTCTTTCCCCACCGGTGGCTATAAGCTCTATACTGCTGAGTTTCCTGTAAATACTTCTCTTTTGGGCGGCATTCATAATTGATTTTAGGATAGTTGGAGTGGTATAAAATTTTGTAACCTGAAACTTTTCGCATATGTCATAAAAGCGGTAAGCATTGTTCATATCCAGAGTATCTTCAAAAATAAGAATACTTTGACCGGCCATAAGGGGGCCGTATGCCCCGTAAGAGTGCCCCGGAATCCAGGAAATATCAGCTGTGCTCCAGTAAGTGTCCAGGTCATTGGGATCAAAAATCAACAGATAACTGAAGTACACCCAGAGTAAATAGCCGGCACAGTTAAACACAAGTCCTTTCGGCTCTTTTAGGTTCGTGGATGTGTATGTCATAAAAAACGGATCGGATGAATCGTAATAAACGCTGTCCAGATTCTTGGCTGCTGTGAAGTCCTCATCACTTATCAAATCGTGATACCACAGGTCCCTTAACGGTTTCATATGAACCTTCTTTTCACTCCGCTGAACAACAATACAGTGTTTAGGGCTATAGGAAGCTTTCTCGATTGAAGCATCCACCTTCTTTTTGATTTCCCTCTCTGCACCGGTATAGCTCACATTGCAGCAAACAATATAATTCGGTTTACAGTCATCCAGCCTTTCCGCAAAGGACTCTGATGAATAGCTGTGATGGTAAACAACATGAACAGCACCCAAGCGTACACAGGCAAGCATGCTTATAATAAGCTCCGGTATATTCGGCATATAAATAAAAACCTTGTCACCTTTATTAACACCCAGTTTCTTCAAAGCCGAAGCAAACTTCATGGTTTCAGAATATAAAGACTGATAGGTATAAATTTTTTCGGTATGGTCGCTGCCTTTCCAGATTATGGCCGCCTTATTTTTTGTGGCCGAATGAAGATGTTTTGTTAAAATATTGTAAAAAGGGTTGAGAAGCCCGCCGCTGAACCATTTGTAAAAAGGAGCCTCTGATTCATCCAGAACTTTATCAAACTTTTTCTCCCATGTTAAAAGTTCAAGTGATATTTTATTAAAAAAAACTAAATTATTTTCGGCTTCTTTATAAAATTTCTTTATCTCTTCGCTGGAATAGTTGGCTCTTTTATAGTTTTTATTCACATCGGTTAGTTTTTTATTAAACATTAACACCCCCATACATAACACTGTTATTTTATTAATAATATAAGCGAAGTCAATATAAGACCTTTGAATAAGTACCCCACCCAACCTCCCCTAAATTAGGGGAGGAGCTTTATCTCCCCTCCTATCAAAGAGTTAGAAGGGGATTAAGGGAAAGTTCACCGTTCAATGTTCAATGTTCAAGGTTCAACTTTCAGCGTTAAGTACCCAATCAACCAATACACAAATATACTGTTCAACAAATTACTACTTGTCTCCCTCTCCACATCCCTATCTCACTACCTCACCAAAAAGCTAACCAGCAGTCAGACTTTATTTGCGCTCTATCCCCTCTTCAGTTCTATTTTTTTACTGATTTTATTAAAATCAGGCTCTCTTTTGTACAACGGTTCAGCACTATCTTTATAAGGTGGAAGATGATTATCAAAACAAGGCTTTTCTTTATTAATGTAAAAAATGCCCAACGGATAAGGATCTTTTTCAAAAGCTTTAATCATTGCCTGATCTTTGTCCATGACATTATGGTCCTTCATAAAATAGGTGTTATTTTTATACCACATAAACGTATTCACTTTGTTAAAAGTGACACATGGCTGGAATATTTCAACATATGAAAAACCTACATGCTTAATCGCATTTTTAATAATCTCTTTTGTTTCCTCTTTGTAACCCATAAATGTTCTGGCAACAAAAGAACACCCCTGGGAAACAACAAGTGCAATGCTGTTCATAGGTTCATCGTAAACACCCCAGGGCTGAGTGGTGGTCTTCATACCGGGCAAAGATGTGGGAGAACCCTGACCTTTGGTGAGTCCGTAAACCTGATTATTATGAACAATAACGGTAATATTGGGATTTCTCTTTACGGCGTGCAGAAGATGATTGCCTCCTTCTGCGAACATATCACCGTCTCCTCCTATAGCAATTACCTCCAATCTTGGATTTACTGCTTTTGCAGCTGTTGCTATGGGGAGAGAACGGCCGTGAAGTGTATGAAAACCATTGGCTTCTAAATAGTGGGGCATTTTTCCGGCCTGCCCTATTCCGCTGATGACGGCTACCTCTTTTGGCGAATACTGCATCTCTTCCAGGACATCCATCAGCTCATTTCTTATACCGAAATTTCCGCAGCCCGGACACCAGGATATATCCTGAGACTTCGGTCTGTCAGAATCAAATAACTTAGATTGCTTGGCCATTATAATACCCCCTTCTCAGACAGTTCTTTCTCCAGAAATTCCTCGGAAATCTGTCTGCCGTCATATTTTAAAATTCTCTTGCTGATTTTTATATCAAGTTCTCTGTGGATAAGATCGGCAAACTGCCCTGTAAGATTTTGTTCCACAGCAATAATCTGATCAGCTTTTTTCAAATAATCCGAAGCATCGTAAACAGGATACACCTGTGAAAAATGAAGCATAGCCAAACCTTTATCCTCGTATTTATCAACCAGACTTTTAACAGTATCGCGTGTTGAGCCCCATGACACCATTAAAACGGAATAATTCTCATTTCCGTAAAAAAATGGTTCCAACGCTTCATCTTTTAACCCTTCCAGTTTTTTCATACGTTTTTCCTGCATAGCAGTAGTCAACCCTGTTTCTTCAGTAGTATCGCCGTATTCGTCATGCTCATTACCGTTTGCTATTATTATTCCCTCCCCGTATCCAGGGATGCCCCGGGGGGAAATTCCGGTTTTGCTCAATTTATAGCGTTTGTAATCACTATTCATTTCCACAATATGTTTATCAACAGTATCATTCACTTCCAGTGTTCCTACATTGTAATACATATCCACCAGGTATTCGTCCGTTAAAAGTATAACAGGAACCTGGAACTTATCAGCTGTATCGAATGCTTTTGTGCTGAGTGCATATGCCTCTTCAATATTGGAAGGGGCATACATCACTCTGGGAAAATCACCATGCCCCGCATAAAGCGCCAGATTCAAATCTCCCTGTGCAGTTCTTGTAGGCAGTCCGGTTGCAGGGCCCGGACGCTGGGCAAGATGTATAACAACCGGAGATTCCGACATACCGGCCAGACTCAGACTCTCACACATTAGAGAAAAGCCGCCGCCGGATGTGGTCACCAGACCTCTGCCACCCCCAAACCATGCGCCAATGGAAGCATTGGAAGCAGCAATCTCATCCTCAAACTGCTCAACTATAATACCCATCTCCTCAGCCATATTCGCCAATTCCACCGCTACATTTGTGGAAGGAGACATGGGATAAAAGCTTACAAAATTACACCCCCCATTTAAAGACCCCAGGGCAACAGCTTCCGATCCGTTAATTACTATGTCTTCGCACACAGAGCTGTCTCTTTCTATTTCAAAAGAAAAATCATATTCCTTGCAGATTGTCTCACTTAATTCATAACCTTTTTCAGCAGCTTGCACATTCTTAGCGGCCACCTCTTCACCTTTTGAGGAAAACTTTTTTTCCACTACTTTCTTAAGAGCTTTCTTATCGGCTTTTACAATTCCGAATAAAAGACCGCTCAGAATGGTATTTGCAAAAAGTTTGTTTCCCAGCTCTTTTGCAAGTTTTTCTATTTCAACAATAACATGTGTTAAACCGTCCGGTATCTCCTGTTCGAGATATTTTTCACCCAGAATTAACGTATCTTCTGAGAGTCTGCCGCCTGTCCAGTCAACAACACCTTTAGTAAAAGGAACCAGAATATCTATTTTTTCTCTGTAAGATCTGACGGGAGAAGAAGAAATGCTTATAGTCGTTGTGTTAATGCCGCCTCTGACACGGGACATATATTCCTTGGTTGCAAAAATATTAAATCCTGATTGTTTTAACGCTTTGGTAAGCAGTTCTTCAGTGGTGTTAATACCTTGACCCGCTGCCCCTCCGAGCACAATGTTTAAAGTTGACATAAATTCCTCCGTTTATAAATATAAACTCATAAGATCATTTGCTTTATAAAATTCCACATCGGTATCCAGCCTGCTCAGGGCAAAATCCGCACTGTTCGGATAAAAATGGCTGAACACCAATCGCTTTACTCCGGCTTTTTCGGCCATGGCCAGCCCCTCTCTGTAGTTCATATGCCCTTCAACCGGAAATTCCGTTGAAGCTGCGCAATCAAGAACCGCCAGTTCTGCATCCTGCAGGTACTCCAGATAGGAATCAGAGTATTCCGTATCTGAAGTATAAACTATTTTTTTACCATCAACAATAATATATACTCCGGTAGATTCTTCAGAATGTACTGTAGGGAAGAGATGAAAATTACAGTCAGCAATATCAAGCTCATCTTTGTCTGAAAATCTGACATCAAATCCAGGCTCAACCCATTTCCCCAATATTTTCCTGAAACTGTTAAAATATTCCTCAATTCCTTCAAATCCAGTTATATAAAGGGGGTTCAGTCTGTTGTAAAAAGGAGATTTCAAAGCAAAAAGCAAATGTATAAGTCCCATAAAATGATCCGGATGTTTATGGCTGATAAATATACCGCTCAGCTCATCCAAATCAATCCCTGCCGCGCTTAATCTGCCTACGCATTCGAAACCGCAATCGAGCAAAAATTTACCGCCGTTTGTTTCCAAAAGGTAGGAAGCAGATGCCCTGTTTTCAAAAGGAACAGCGCTGCCGGAACCCAAAATTGTAAATTTAATACTTTTACCTTTCATAAATTGATGATATAATAATTTAATATAAATTTCAAAACTTAATATGGAGCATAAACTATGATAACCGGAATAATTATAATAGTTTTAATTCTAATTGTCATCCTTTTACTTATTTATTATTATAACAAGTTTATCAGTTTGAGAAATCAGGCGGATGAGTCTTTCAGCGGCATTGATGTTCAGCTGAAAAGAAGATATGATTTGATTCCGAATCTTGTAGAAACGGTAAAAGGATATGCGTCCCACGAAAAAACTACTCTGGAAAACGTTACAAAAGCAAGAAATATGGCGATGAATGCAGAAGGGGTAAAAGAAAAGGCAAAGGCTGAAAATATGCTGAGTGAAACGCTGAAGAGCATTTTCGCACTTTCCGAAAATTATCCTGACTTAAAAGCTAATGAAAATTTCCTGAATCTTCAGAACACATTGTCGGAAATTGAAGAAAACATTCAGATGGCACGCCGTTATTATAATGCAGTAGTAAGGGACTATAATATTCTGTGTGAAGCTTTTCCCTCGGTTATTATAGCAAATGCTTTTAGCTTTAAAAAACGTGATTTTTTTGAAATAGAAGCTGCTGAACGACAAAATGTAGAGGTTTCTTTTTCTTAGCGATGAAAAAACTTTTTTCTTTAGTCCTGCTGTTTTTTGTAAGTAGTTTTGCTCATGCTGAATATTTTACCATAGAAAATTACAGTAACGAAATTTTTCTCCAAAGTAACTCAGTAATTGAAGTAAAAGAAGAATTGACAGTAAGATTCTCATCCCCCAGACACGGAATTTTCAGAAAAATCCCTTATAAATATGAGATAACAGATGCACAAAATCTGTCTGCGGAATTTACTTCGTTTTCAGGCTCAGCAAAAGACGCTTACAAACTAAACATATATGACATCAATGTTGAAAACTATAATTATAAAATCAGCAAAGATGGTAATTTCATAACGATAAGAATAGGCTCCGCCAATAAATATGTCAGAGGCCGTGTAAAGTATAATATTTCTTATAAAGTGGCTGGCGGAATCCTCAATTTCGAAGACCGTCAGGAATTTTACTGGAATCTGATTGGCACCGAATGGCCTGTTAGTATTGAAAATTCAACATTCTCGATTTTTCTGCCAAAACCGCTGAATTTAAACAAAGACGATTTTTTTCTTTTCAGGGGCAGCTATGGTGAGAAGAAAAAAGTTGATACAGTAAAAATTAAGCCAAAAGCAATATACGGATCGACTGAAAAACCGTTCTCTCCAGGCGAAGGGCTGACTGTAGGGATAAAATTTCCGCCAGGATATTTGGGAAACATATCCTATTTTAAATCGTTGCAGCTTTTTATATCCGGCAATTGGGCTTTGTTTATCCCTATTTTCGTGCTTGTTGCCCTTTTTGCTTTATGGTATTTTATCGGCAAAGACAAAAGCATAATAGACGTTGTCCACTATAAAATACCTGATAAAATCACACCTGCTGAAGCCGGTTTTATTATAGATGACAAAGGGGATAACAGAGATTTAACTTCACTTATCTTCTACTGGGCATCAAAAGGTTTTATCAGTATTGAAGAAGTTGAGGATGAAGGGTTCTTCTCATCCAAAGACTATATCCTGACAAAAGAAAAAGAGCTTAATAAGGATGCAAAACCTTTTGAAAAAACAATCTTTTACGGACTATTTCCTGCGAACACAACCAACGTCCGGGTATCCACACTAAAAGACAATTTTTACACATATATGAAACAGGCAAAAGAACAGCTGCGTGAAGAAATAAACAAAAGCGGGGTTTACGAAGGTTTCAGCAGGCAGCTGGGCAGACTGATGAAATCAGCAGCTGCAATTATACTTTTTGCCGGGATATATCTCGGAGCCAGTTTGCACAGAATAGATTTTATTATTGCAGGGGCTCTCACTTCTGTCATCGTTTTTATTTTCGGATATATAATGCCTAAAAAAACGGATGCCGGCTTAAAAAGGTACCAAAAGGTAAAAGGTTTTAAAGATTTTATAAATATGGTTGAGGAACCGAAGCTTAAAATTTTCTTAAAAAAGGATCCTTCATATTTTGACAAGACACTCCCATATGCCGTTGTTTTCGGACTGACAACAAAGTGGGCTGAAAAATTTGAAAATATTCTGACCAGTCCGCCTTCATGGTACCGCAGCCGTACCATGGATAATTTTTCATTGATATACCTTGCCAGCTCAATTGAAAGCTCTGCAAAATCCATGAGCAGCACAATGAGCTCACAGCCCAAATCTTCAGGTTCCGGCGGTTTTGGTGGAGGCGGAGGATTCTCCGGCGGCGGTTTCGGCGGCGGAGGCGGTGGAAGTTGGTAAGAACAGCAGTTTTCACAGCCAATATTATTGGATTTAAACTTCTGGAAAAGCTACACTCGCTTAACTTTTACCCGAAGATAATCACATACGATACCGCTTTCAGACGTACCGGTCAGTCAAAGGATTTTTCACCTTTTGAGGACAAATTCAGTATAATGTATCTGCAGAATAATAAGTATGAATACAATAAAAACATTCTAGACAGACTGGACTGTGATAATGCCGTATGCATCGACTGGACTAAAGATTTCTTCAAAAAAAGCAGACCTGAATTTAATGTCATTCAGATGCAGCCGTCTCTTCTTCCAAAATACAGAGGGTATGGATGTATCAGCGAACAGTTTGAGAAGGGAGTTTATCAAAGCGGAGTCACTTTTTACAAGCCTTCCGGGAAAGTTGATGCCGGAGATATCATATATCAGAAAGCGCTGCGAATCGAATATGACGATTATCCGGAAGATTTTATAGAAAATATTGTGAATATATCAGCTGAATTTATTATAAATGTTGAAAAAAACGGGCTGAAAAATTACAAAACCCTTCCGCAAAACGAAGATGAAGCCTTCTATATTATCCGAAAACGTTCAAAAAACGCCATAATAGATTTTGGGCGGGATGCATACAGTATTTACAATCAGATCAGGGCATTCAGCAGACCGTTTTTCGGCGCTTATTTTTATTCGGAAGGAACCAAAGTTAAAGTGTTCAGGGCCAAAACAGAAAAATGGCAGGGACATTTTGGAGAGCCGGGTGAAATAATCAAAAATGATGAAAACGGAGCGGAAATTGCCTGCGGCTCAGGAACAATTACCTTAAGCGAAGTGGAAATCAATAACCAGATTTATTACAATTACATTCCATTATAATATTCCGTCAAGTTTGGATGGTGAAGAAAGATAATCTTTTATAAAAAAGGTCTCTGAAGCTTTTATATATGTAGAGAAAGGATTTTCAGTCACATCATTAACCAGTTTCTTCACAACCTCGTATACTGTGCATTCGCTGCACATTTCCTCCAAAAAAGCCGCGCGATCTTTTACTTTTCTAACGTAAAATCTTAACCGCTCATCAACTGAGCCAATATAGTCCCGATGACCGGGCAAAAAGTTATAATTTTTCATGCTCTTCAGCTTCATTGCGGTATTTATAAATGCATCGTAATTTTTGAATCTTCTGTCAGTATCATAAAAATCCATATCAAGCAGGGGCGTCTGAAATATGTTTCTTAGAATTATATCGCCGCTTACAGCACTGCCGTTAATTTTATAGAGGATATCGCTCTGTGAATGGCCGGGGCACCTTTCAAATGCAATTCCGAGTTCTGATACATAATTTTCATTTTCCTCCAACACATTATAACGCTTCGGAAAAGGAACGGAATATTTGAAGTAGCGAAGACTCCCTTCAACAGATGAAATAATATTCTCCGGGAATCCTTCCCCGGCAAGAAGCCGTTTTAATTTTTCCAACCGTTCGTCAACTTTGTCAAATTTAAACAAATCATATTTTGAAATAAAAATCTCCGTGTCATCACGCCTTTCAAAGAAATCCAGCATACCATAATGGTCAACGTGACAGTGGGTTATAAAAAGAAATTTTTGCTTTTTATTATCGAATAATTCTTCAACATATTTCGCAGCTTCTTCCGTTCTCGGCCCCGTATCAAAAATCAAAACATACCTGTCCGTTTCATAGGTATAAAAATGGACAGGGCCCACAGGATACGGCGTCTGTAATGTGTGCTTTTTTATTTGCAACTTTTGCCTCTCATTCAATAAGTTTAAGTGTATCCAGGGTTTTAAGATTTTTTCCTGTAATTTTGTTGAAATATTTCTGAAAGAAATCCCAGTACATCATTTCCACATCACTTATCACAAAAAGCTTTTTGTATAATTCATTATCATCCAAAGCATTAAAGATTTCCACCAGTTTTTCGTCAATGTAAAATCCGTTTCCTTTTGAACAATCCATGCAAAAAATTCTGCCATCTTCCAGAAACCCTTCCACCATATGTTTATCACATGAGGAACAAAAAATAAAGTTATCTCTGAACCCTGATTCGCTCAAAATATAATCACTAATATAAATTGAGGACTTGCGGAAATTATGGGGTGTGACATTCATAAGCAAACGCCACAACCGTTCATCCGGCATGTCAAGGCCGTAAAACATATCAAAAACTTCAAATATAAGATTCATACGCAGATAAACAGCAGGTGATTCCAAAAAGTGCGACATACCGATATTCTGATAAAAAGCATAAAATTTGTTTAAATCCGAACTGCTTTTTTTGAGAAAATCCAGATCTCCCGGCAGCATTTTTGATATGCCTCCGCGTTTGGAATAAGCTTTGTTTATAAAAAGTTTGATTTTGCCGTGAGACAGGGAAAATGCTGTGGCAATAGCAGATTTATCCGAATACATCATCATTTTGTAAATAATAGCGGGTGTTTTTATCCGTTTCATCCGGAATTACAACCCCTGGATACTTAAATACTCATCACTGTCCTGCCAATTCGATTTGACTTTCACCCATAATTCAAGATGTATTGGAACTCCAAAAAACTTTTTAAGATTTTGCCTGGCGCTTTTACCTATATTTTTAAGATTCTGCCCCTGCCTGCCTATTATCATCCCTTTCTGGGAATCCCTTTTTACAATTATGGCAACACTGGCAAAGAGCTTGTCATTTTCCTCTTCCAAACTTTCACATTCCACAAGGGTATCATAAGGCAGCTCATCTTTCATATAGTTGAAAACCTGCTCCCTTACGAATTCTGCAATAAGAAATTTTTCCGGGACTGACGTAATTTCTTCTTCATCGTAAAAAGCACCGGCACTGCTAAACTCTTCGACAGTCAGATTCAGCAGCTTTTCCACATTGGTGCCTTTCTTTGCAGAGATGGGTAAAACATATTTAAAATCACCCTTTTTAAAGGCGGTATCGGCTATCTTATAAATTTCGTGTCTTTTGTAAGCATCAATTTTATTAATCAACAAAAATTTCGGAGTACTGAGCTCATTCAGCAGGCTCATTATATAGTTAAACTCAGACGCAAATATCTCATCAGGTTCCATCATAAGATAAATAACATCCACCATACTCAAGCTTGAAACTGCCTGATCCACCATGAGCCGGTTGATTTTATCCCTTGCATTATGAATACCCGGAGTATCCACAAACACAGCCTGATAATCTTTCGTGGTTTTTATCCCTTTAACCACGGTTCTTGTTGTATTGGGTTTGGAGGAAATGATTGTAATCTTTTCTCCGAGAATATAATTCAAAAGTGTGGATTTGCCGACATTCGGACGGCCAATTATTGTTACAACGCCAAACTTACTCATATCGTTCATCTTCTGAGTCTTCATTAACTTCGTTTCTTACCACCTTAATTTTTTTAAGTTTTCTGCTCTCTTTTTCAATCACCGTAAGTGTATAACCATCAAGATTAAACTCGTCACCAACATCGGGGATTTTACCGGCTAGGTCATATATAAGCCCTCCAAGAGTCTCATACTCATCCATGTCTTCGGATTTTTCCAGTCCGAAAAAATCACAGAAATCATCCACATCCATCCTGGCTCTGACAATATATTCCGACTCGGAAGATTTCTCAACAATATCATCATCCTCTTTGTCGTACTCATCTCTTATTTCACCGACTATTTCTTCCAAAATATCTTCCAAAGTTACAATCCCCGACACTCCGCCATATTCATCCACGACTACAGCCAGGTGTATTCTGTTTAACTGAAATTCCCTGAGCAGATCGTCAATTTTTTTGGTTTCCGGAACAAAATACACTTTCCTCATGATTTTGCGGATATCTATAGAAGCAAAATCCTCTTTAATATATTTCAGCAGATCTTTAACATATAAAATCCCAATGATATTATCCATCCTGTTTTCATAAACGGGAATTCTGGAATATTCCGTCTGGCTGACGACATTTATAATATCATTAATCGGTTGATCCACTTTCAGTATTGTCATATCCGTTCTGGGAACCATAACTTCCCTTGCTATGGTATCGCTGATTTCAAAAATATTATGCAGCATTTCCCGCTTCTGATTCTCCAGCACACCCTCTTTTTCACCAACAGAAATAAGAAATTCCAACTCATCCTCAGTAATACTCGGACCAATCTTTTCCACTTCACCGCCCATAAATTTTATTAAAACCTTTACAAAAACGTTCAGGGAATAGGAAACCGGATAAAAAACAGTATAAAACAACCTGAGAATTTTTATTGCAAACAGTGAAAATGCCTCGGCATTGTGTTTTGCAAAGGTTTTGGGTGTTATTTCACCAAAAATCAAAATCATCAGAGTCATAACACCTGTAACAAGAGCAATGGGTGTGTTGTTAAACATTATATTCGCTATCTCTGCAGCCAGAACAGAGCCCAGAATATTAAAGATATTATTTCCTATAAGTATGGTGTTCAGTACCTTGTTTGGGTGCAGCAGCCACAATTCCAGCGCTTTTGCTTTACTGCCCTTTTCGTGAATAATATGGTTGATTTTAAGCTCTGTTAACGACGTCAGAGCAGTCTCCGTCGAAGAAAAGAAAGCCGACATCACCAGACAAATAATTATCAACACTGAATATAACGTTACACCGTCTTCCAAGTTTTCACCTCACAAAAAAAATACATATATAAAAAACGTTATCACAGCCCCTAATATGCCGCCCATAGCCACTTCCTTAAGGGTGTGTATGTTCAGTTGAATACGTGAGTGGCTCACCAGAAGAGCCAGAACAGTAACCAGAAGAATTACCAGAAAATCTTTTGTAATGTATGCTACGGAAACAAGTATTGAAAACGATATCGCTGCATGTCCGGAAGGCATCCCGCCTATTATGGGAGGTATCCCTTTAACACTCATCGTTTTAAAAATCACAACAAAACAAATAGTTATAAACAGGGAAATAACCGCTATGTGGTCGGGAAGGTTGGGGAGATTACTCAGAGACATATTAGCAATTTTGCGCATTCTGTCAAAAAGAACAAAATATCCGACAAAAATCGCTCCAAATGCCGTTACCAAAACAGCACCCGCAGAAACATCTTTTATCACCCGGGCGGTTTCGGATTGCTCAGGTATCAGAGCATCTATTATGTATTCGATGGCTGTATTAAAAAGTTCTGATGCAATAACAAGCGTAATGGTCAATGCAAATATTACATATTCCAGAAAAGCCAGATCGAAAAAAAGAGAAATAAATAAAACGGCAATAGCCAAAAAGATGTGAATCTTGAGATTTCTTTCGGTTTTAACCGCATAAAGCACTCCCTGCGTAGCAAAGCCGAGGGATTTCCACCAACTGTCCGATTTCATATGGCTACTAAAAGCTCACCTCTTAGAAGCATTTTTAAACACGTGTATTTTATCATATTAGTTTAGTTACCATATAAAATCTGTAAAATCCACAAAAATCCTCTAAAAAGACTATTACTTTCAATCTCACGTGCAAATTCCGGCTTCAATAACCTGAGTTAATATATTCTCCTGCATATCAAACATAATCTTCTCTTCAGCCTCTGAGAGTTCGTGATCATATCCAAGAAGATGCAGGAGGCCGTGAATATATAGATATGCCAGCTCCCTTTCAAAGGAAATATCGGCATCTTCAGCCTGTTTTCTTGCTTTATCAGCAGAGATAACAACATCACCGATCATGTATTTAGCAGCACTCTCCTCCGGATTCATGGGAAAAGATAAAACATCAGTGGGCTTATCAATTCCACGATAAAGCCGGTTTATCTCTCTGATTTTTGCATCATCCAATATTAGTAGCGAAATTTCAATAAAATCATTTTCCGCTTTCACATTATCAAATAAAATTTTTGAAATATCCTCAAAAAAATCTCCGGAGAATAAATCTTCATCCGTTTTATTGTCTAACAAAACACTAATTTCCATTGCCAATCCTCTCCTCATATTTCTCATAAGCTTTTATGATTTTCTGAACAAGCGGATGTCTTATTACATCCTTTTCAGAAAATTCCACAAATTTGACACCTTCAACGTTCTTCAGAATGTTTCTCACCAGGACAAGTCCGGAACCCTTGCCTACGGGGAGATCTATCTGGGTAATATCACCCGTTATAACGGCTTTGGAGTGAAATCCCAGCCTTGTTAAAAACATTTTCATCTGTTCCATAGTTGTATTCTGAGCTTCATCAAGTATTACAAAAGAATCGTTAAGTGTTCGGCCGCGCATAAAGGCAAGAGGTGCAAGCTCAATCACTCCCTTTTCAATGAGAAGCGCAGCCTTTTCAACATCAAGCATGCTGTATAAAGCATCATACAGCGGTCTTAAGTAAGGATTTATTTTATCAGCAATATCCCCGGGCAAAAATCCGAGATTTTCGCCTGCTTCCACAGCCGGTCTGGTCAGTATAATACGGCTCACCCTTTTTGTCAGATACATATTTACAGCCATCGCCATTGCAAGGTAAGTTTTACCTGTACCTGCCGGCCCTATGCCGAAGACTACATCGTCATTTTTAATATTTCCAAGATACTCCTTCTGTTTTTGAGATTTTGGTACCACTTCCTTTACACGTCCCGAAACTTTCACACTGTCTAATAAAACTCCCTGGACATCTGTATCCTTATCCGAACTTATCATACGCAGCGCATAAGTTATATCCGACTTATTTATATTCCTCGTTTTCGCAATGCTGATCAGATGTTCCAGCAACTTAACCCCTTTTTCAACAGCTTCCGAATTGCCTGAAAAAACAAAATTATTACCGAAAACAGCTATATTAATGGAAAGTTCTTTCTTAATCATTTTAAGATACTCATCCTGTTTGCCCAGTATTTCCGGTACCAGTGTCTCTTCAACCTGAATCTCTTTTTGCTGTAACGCTTTCTCAGCCATCAGCGCCATGCTCCCTGAATAATTTTTTTGCCCAATTTAATTCATCCTCCTTGTTTGTAATATACCCGTCAAGCTTTAAATCCAAGAGTTTCTCAAGAACTATACCAAACAGTTTCGACGGTTTGTAACCCAATTTTTTCAAATCATTGCCGTTGATTATCAGTTTTGTATTTCTATATTTTGTAAAATAATCTTTAATAAGATAATCATCTTTTTGGGAAAGCAAGGCCCCAACTGAAAATATGTATTCATTGGAAAGCGGATTTAAAAGCCTGTAAACTTTGGCTGGCGTTACTTCTTTTGTTTTTGTAATCTTAAGCACCACATTCTTTGTTTTCAGCAAACCTTTAATAAGATCGTCTCTCATTTTAGCAGAAAAGTTAAATCTTTCTCCGAGATTTACCACTTCCTTAAATGTAAGGTTACTGAATAAAACACAGAATCTGCTTTTATAAATTTCATCACACACCTCGGAAAATTGAAATGTATACCAGGAATATATTTTTTCAAGGTTTTCCAGATTTTCCAATTTACCGGAATTATAAACTTCTTTTGCAGAATAGTATTTAAAAAGATCATACTCATCGAGAAGTTTTAAAGCATCTATATAGTTGTCTTCACTCAGGATATATTTTAATTCCTGAAAAAGCCTGACTCCGGCTATGCGCTCTATCAAATTGAGATTAACGGAATGTTTTATCAGTTTTTTTGTATGGGGTCCTATTTCAAATCCGAACCTCACTGCAAATCTGATAGCCCTGAAAACCCTCGACGGGTCATCCACAAAACTTAAGTTATGTAACACCCTGATTTTTTTATCCTTAATATCTTTCTGCCCGCCGAAAAAATCTATCAGTTTTCCGAAATCTTTGTTATTAATCTGAACCGCCAAAGAATTTATGGAAAAATCTCTTCTGTATAAATCATTTTTAATGGAAGAACTTTCAACCTCCGGGGCAGCAGCCGGAAAATCGTAATATTCGGTTCTTGCAGTTGCAAAATCAATACGATCGCCGTTTAAAATTACCACTGCAGTTTTGAACTTATCATGTACAGAAACCTTTGCCCCTTTTTGCCCGGCATAGGTGCGGGCTACCACAGTAGCATCACCTTCCACAACAATATCCACATCAAAGTTTTTATTGCGCATGAGTAAATCTCTGACAAAACCGCCCACAATATATGCGTTCATCCTCAGCTCATCGGCCAGCATACCGACTTCTTCCAGAATTGAAAAATATTTTTCAGGCAGTCTGTCTTTCAGCATATTGGAAAGGTTTCTCGTTTTTGACAGACCAAGACTTTTAATTCTCCCTTTCATATAACTGGGGGTCTTATCCATATCTTCTCTCATAAGTCTCAACAAATCAGTTCTTGTAATCACACCAACGAGAACCCCGTCTTTTTCCACCGGCACAATTTTCTGATTTGCTCCCAGGATGATATCTTCAACTTCATAATAAGGGGTATCCGGATTTACTTTTTCAAACTCAATCTGCATTATCGAATTAACCGGTTCATCTGACAAACCGTGTTTAATCCCCTGCAAAATATCTTTTCTGGAAATAATGCCAACAGTTGCGCCTTCTTTCACTACAGGCATCATATTCAGATTATATTTCATAAAAAGACTCAGGGCCTCATTAAAAGTTTGATAAAAGGACACACATTTTACCGGATAGGTCATTATGCTCTCGGCATTTTTAGACGGTTTTATCTTATCTTTTATAACATTCTTCAAAGTATCGAATGCTTCCGGCAACATTCTGTCTTTTATTATGGAACTGGCTGCTGCCGGATGTCCGCCTCCGCCGAAATGATAACATATTTCAGATGCGTCAATACTTTCAGTCTTGCTTCTTCCCACAAGAACAATTCTGTCTCCCAGCCTTACGAGAATAAACAGCGCATCAAGATTTTCCATATCAATTATTTTATGTGCCAAAAAAGAAATTTCTTCCACATATTCATCAAATGATGCAGACGAAACCCCGACATAGACACCCTCGGCAATGATAAGCGTCATGTTCATAAGAAGTTCATTTAAAAGAAAAACCTGCTCCTTGGACATATCCCGTTTAATATAATAAGGGACACCGGAAAGATCCGCTCCGGCATCCAGCAGGTATGCGCATGCCCTCAAATCTTCGGATTTTGTGGTATTAAACGAAAGAAAGCCTGTATCTTCATAAATTCCCATCAACAGCAGCGTCGCCTGTTCAGGATCAATCGGTATATTTTCTTCACGTATTCTGTTTACAAGGATAGTAGTTGTGGCGCCATAAGGGAAAAAGTACATCTCGTCGGCACCGATATCGGATTCTTTACTCTGGTGATGATCAAAAACTATAACTTTATCAGCCCTGGAAAGGATTTTATTAAGATAACCCAGCCTGTTTTTCAACTTACAATCTGTTACCACAGCCAGTTCAATTTTTTCTTCAGGCATATCCTCCAGTTCTTTCTTGTTCATCCTGCTTATTTCAATACCCAAATCAACCCTGTCAAGGTATTCGGAGACATTTCCTTCGGTATTTGACGATAAAATCACCTGGTCACATCGATATAAAAGTGCTGCAGCCACAGCACTTGAAAGGGCATCAAAGTCGGGGTTATGATGTGTCAAAACTATTTTCATTATTTCCTGTCTCTGAAACGCGGGTGATTTTCAAGCAAAACATTCCTTTTCTTATCATCTGTAACATGAGTATAAATTTCCGTAGTGGAAATATCAGCATGCCCCAGAAATAGTTGAATAGTCCTCAAATCAGCCCCGTTGGTCAATAGGTGGGTTGCAAATGAATGTCTCAGTGTATGGGGACTGAAATCCCCTTTTATACCGGCTGCAGCGCAGTATTTTTTTATAATGCTCCAGCATGAAACTCGTGAAAGTTTTCCTCCGTTTTTATTTAAAAACAGGTAACCATTATCACGATTTTTTACAAAAGAAAACCTCCGTACTTCAAGATAACGATTTATCAGATCAATTAAAGAACTGTACAAGGGCACAAAACGCTGTTTACTCCCCTTGCCGGTAACCTTAATGATACCTCTTTTTAAATCCATGTCGCTGATCATTATGTTGGTCAGTTCACTTACTCTGACTCCTGTAGAATATAGAGTCTCAATTAAAACCTTATCACGTAAGCCGAAAGGGGTATTGATATCCGGGGCGTCCAGAAGTTTGTCGATTTCCTCAAAATTAAGAAACTTTGGAATTTTATCCCATCTTCCCGGTTTTTGAACTGCATTCAAAGGATTATTGCCAACAAGCTTTTCCTGCAGCAGGAAATCGTAAAAAGAAGATAGACCTGACAGCTTTCTTAAAATTGTATCAACAGCAAAAGTGTTTTCCCTCAGATGAGACATATAGGAAACAACATCAACCATATCTATTTTATCATAATATTTTTCTGACCATTCAAAAAAAGACTGAACATCATGCATATAAGCCTTAATTGTGTTCTCTGAAAAACCAAGCTCAGTTCTCAAATAATTTTTATAATTTAACAAAACACGTGAAAGCTTATTCATAATAGTTTTTTCAATTTCTTTTGCAGGACAAATTAGTAAACTCCTTTAACCTGTATTGAGTCCTTTAAATAAGTACCCCGCCTTATAGATCTCTTCGCTCCACCGAGCACACAAAGTCTTATGTACTCGGTTCCGGTCGAGAAGACAGTTTTTTGTCACCTCGAGCGTAGTCGAGAGGTCTCTCGTAAAACAACTTAATTTCATACCCCCCCTAACCCCTCCTATCTTAGGAGGGGAAAATACCCCATCCTGGCCTTCCCCTAAGTTAGGGGAAGGGACTTTACTTCTCCCCCTATCTTAGGGGGAGAGCAAGAGGGGGTACTTCTTTTGTCAAACAATGTCAGAGATCTCTTCGCTCCGCTGCGCTCCGGTCGAGATGGCACCTTTAGTCAATTGTTACCTCTCGCCCTGTTGAATGCCGAAGGCAAATAGCAAAGCTATTATTCAACAGAGCAAGCGTAGTCGAGAGATCCCTTTTTCAAACTACGTATGTTATTTCTCCTCATCGGCTAACCAAACTGTCCACCAAAAACAGTCAAAACCTATAATCAAATAATACCACCAAACATCTTCTGAATCAATAATATAAGTCTTTTGATAGTTCCGAAAGTACCGTGATGAGTAATGGGTTATGGGCTATGGGTAATGCGTGATGAGTGATGAGTGATGAGTGATGAGTGATGAGTGATGGGTGATATGAGATGTCCGATGTTGAATGTCCACAACCAATACACAAATAAACCAATATACTAATGTACCACTTCTCCAAATTGATATATTAACCATAAATTAAACAAACCGGGTATATTAACACATATTTCTTTCCATTATAACTAAATTGAAGCCGCCCATTAAAAGAACAATCAATCAGAATATGCCCGAATGTACCATTATTGAGATAAATTTGTAATACACTGCAATGACCTAATATTGTTTTAGCAAATTTTTATAAGCATTATAACAGGAATTTAAATATATTTTCATTTTTTTCAAATAGTTATATCATAGAATATTTTTATAATATTACAAATTATACTTATTATAAGATTTTATATTTAACGTCAGTCTATTTGATAATAATAAGTTAAAATAGATAATTATTGATATTTTATATATCTAAAAACGGCAATATTTTTTAATAATATTTTTGCAAAATATTACATTTTTTTGTTTACTTTGTATTAATGTTGATTTATAGTTTACTCTATACTCACAATCCGTCTATAATTGGCAGATGTTAAGTTTACTATAAAACTTGAAATAAAAACAGCAGGAGGAATTTATGGAAATGGAAAAAAAAGGTAAGGTAACTAAAGAAGAAGCACTTGAATACCATATGGGGCACAGGCACGGCAAAATAGAGGTGGTTGCAACTAAACCCTGCTTCACTCAAAGGGAGCTGTCACTCGCGTATTCACCCGGTGTATCATACCCATGTCTGGAAATAGAAAATGATCCTGAGAAAGTTTTTGATTACACAGCAAAAGGTAATCTTGTGGCCGTTCTGTCCAACGGAACCGCTGTTCTCGGTCTGGGAAATATCGGGGCAGCTGCAGGAAAACCCGTTATGGAAGGAAAAGGTGTACTGTTTAAGCGGTTTGCAGATGTTGACGTTTTTGATATAGAGGTAAACTCTCAGAATCCGGATGAGGTCATCAAAGCAGCCGAACTTATCGAACCCACTTTCGGCGGTATAAATTTAGAAGACATCAAAGCTCCCGACTGCTTTTATATTGAAGAGACATTAAGGGAACGTTTGAATATACCGGTTTTTCATGACGATCAGCATGGTACAGCTATTATCGCATTGGCTGCACTTCTCAATGCCTCAGAAATTGTGAAAAAGGAAATTTCGGAGTTAAAAGTTGTTATTAACGGAGCAGGAGCATCGGCTATAGCCATAGCAAAACTGATAATTTCCACAGGAGTAAAGAAGGAAAACGTTATAATGTGCGATTCCAAAGGTGTTATATATCAGGGGCGTACAGAGGGTATGAATAAGTACAAAGAAGAATTTGCCGTGGATACGGACAAAAGAACGCTTCTGGAAGCGATGGACGGAGCTGACGTATTTTTGGGATTATCCGTAAAAGGTGCAGTCACAAAAGAAATGGTAAAAATGATGAACAGAAACCCCATTATTATGGCAATGGCTAACCCTGATCCGGAAATCACTCCCGAGGAAGTTGAAGAAGTGAGAGGTGATGCCATAATGGCCACAGGAAGATCGGATTATCCGAATCAGGTAAACAATGTTCTCGGTTTTCCTTTTATCTTCAGAGGTGCACTTGACGTCAGGGCAACTGCCATTAATGAGGAAATGAAACTGGCTGCGGCCAAAGCACTCGCTGAGCTTGCAAGACAGGACGTTCCCGAATCTGTGTGCAAAGCTTACGGGCTGGAAAAAATTGAATTTGGCAAAGAGTATATTATTCCCAAGCCGTTTGATCCAAGGGTGTTGACAACAGTTGCACCGGCTGTGGCACAAACTGCAATGGAAACAGGTGTGGCACGAGTGGAAATAAAAGACTGGGACAAATATAAAGATGTTCTTGAATCAAGACTTTCCATAGCAAAAGAATTTACACGGCAGATTATCAATAAAGCCAGATTCAACCCTAAAAAAATCGTTATGGCCGAAGGCAATTATGAAAAAATATTAAGAGCTTCACAGAAAATTGTTGAGGAAGGATTCGCAACACCGGTAATTCTTGGCGATGAAGCTGAAATAAAAGAGCTGGCTGATATTAACAATATCAATCTGGAAGGCTGCGAGATAATTGATCCTGCAAAATCTGACAAACTTGAGGAGTATGCCGAACAACTGTTTAATCAGAGGCAGCGAAAGGGTATGACCAAAGTTGAAGCCAAGAGAAGATTGATAAGAATAACAAACTACTACGGTTCCATGATGGTACTAAACGGTGAAGCTGACTGTATGCTGACAGGTTTTTCAAGAAGCTATCCGGAGTCCGTCAAGCCGTTCTTGGAAACTGTACCTCTTCAAAAAGACTACAAAGTTCCTTCCGGCTCTTATTTTATGGTTTTTAAAGAAAATATCGTTTTATGTGCCGATACAACAGTAAATATCGATCCTGATGCAGAACAGCTGGCAGAAATTGCTCTCCAGTCCACAGAAACATGGAAAAAATTTGATACTGACGCCAAAATTGCAATGCTTTCCTTCACCAACTTTGGCAGTGTCCGTATTCCCAGGACAAAAAAGGTTTCCGACGCTATGAAAATGGTAAAAGAAAAACATCCAGAGCTGATCATAGACGGCGATATGCAGGCAGACACAGCTACCTATCCTCCTATAGCACAAGATGCGTTCCCATTCTCAGCCATTCAGGGTGACGCTAATACACTCGTTTTCCCAAATCTTGAGGCGGGAAACATAGCATACAAACTGCTTTACAGATTAGGCGGAGGTACAGCTATCGGCCCAATTTTGCAGGGATTCTGCAAATCCGTACACGTACTGCAGAGGGGAAGTGATGTAAATGAGATAGTTAATATGGCTGCAATTGCCGTAGTGGACGCCCATTATAAAGAGCAGCACAAAGACGAAATCTGCAGATAAATCTTCAGCCTGCCGTATATTGAACTGTACGGCAGGCCTTTCCCAATGAATAACAAATAACTATTTGTTTCTAATAGCATTGAACTACCATGTTACCGCACGTCCTGAATTATTTAAACCCTCAATTTATACTTTTTATTTTTTACCAAACACATTTGACTCTTGATTTATATGAATTTTTTTGTTATTTTATGCTTGAAAAGTTTTAGTATCAAATTAATTTTTTAAATAAGTAATTCAAGTTTCGCACTTAAACTGTTTTCACGTCTTTGCGAGGAGTGAAAACGAGGCAGCAATCTCTCTACTTTTCTTGTTTTGAGATTGCCACAACCCTGTTTCCAGAGGGTGTCGCAAGGATGCCTATGGCTAGCACCAGTCTTTTAGACTGATAAATATGTTTAACATTCTATATATTCGCTAAAAGCGAATGCTAGACAAAATGAAGTGTGAAACTTGATTAAGTAATTTTACAAACAGAGGTACACTATGTATGACAACGAACATCTTTGCATGGATCTTATTCTCAATATAAGAAAAATCAACCGATTACTGGATAAATATACAAAATATCTCAATCAGAAATATAATATCACCCTTCCTCAGCTCATCTGCCTGTACGAAATAAAAAAGGAAAGAAGCATCAATCTTACGGAGCTGACAAGGCGCGTCAATCTGAATAACAGCGCCATTACCGGCATAATAGACAGGCTCGAACTGAAAGGTTACGTACAGCGGGTAAAAAGCGGAAAAGACAGGCGGATTATTAATATAGAGCTCACGGAAAAAGGTACTGACTTTGTGGACAGATCGTTTCAGGTGCTGGAAGAAGACTGTTTCTTTGAAAAAAACAAATTTGACGAGCAGGCTATAATAGACCTCATTAAATCAATCCAGAAAATAACAGACTCAATAGACCCCGAAGTCAAAAAGATAAAGATAAATTAGTAAGTTCTGTAGACAAATTCTATGATAGCTTTATCATTGGTTTTATCATTTTCAGCTTCAACTCTTACAGAATATATTGTATAATCAACCTCATCCACAGTAACTTTTTTGGGATCAGATAGCATTATTGCGCTTATGTTGTGATTAGGCGGAGCTATATCTATATCTATACTTTCTCCTGAATCACAGCTGGATCCACTGCAGGTTAGGTCGTCACTCAGTATTTTCTCCACAACATAATCGGACACGCCTTTTGCTGTTTCCAAAGCCATCGAATACCGTTTTGTAGCACCGGAACCGCTGGTGGAGGTATTTAAAAGATATAAGATAGCGGCAATAAAGCCAAGTGCCACAAAACTTAAAACCAAAGTAATTATAAGTGCCATCCCTTTTTCATTTGTCTTAATCATCATTTACCAGCCCCATAGGTTTTACTTTCATGACAATAGGGTTCCATTTGTAATGCTCATAACCTGCAGGTAAAGAGAGAGTTATATCATCTCCGTCCGGGTTAACATTCTGCAGAACGTAACTTCCACCAACCACGTTATTTGTAAAATTAAGGTTTCTGTCGTACTTCCCTTCCTGCACAAGTAAGTATACATTGACAGCACGAATCTTATCAGGATTTGGGACAGATTTACTAAGATCATATTCGTCTAAATCCAATGTACCGCCGCCATCCTCATCATAATCAAAAGTTACCTTAAAATCAGCCACACAGTCAATAATATGAGAGCCTTGGTTATCATTTTTGCCGGCATTAACCCCTACTCCACGAAGTAAATTATAGGTGCCGTCATTGCATATTTTTAACTCCCCTGTATAACCGGAATCCCCATTCGTATTCTCACTTAACTTAATGGCAATGTTAGTCCTTTCCGGATAAACCGTATAAACTGAATTGCCGGGGCAAGTTCCCCAAGCATTACTTCCGTTATCCTCTGCCAATGTAAAAACGTTTATGAATGTTAGATTATCGTTTAAATCATCGCCCGACATCTTAGTCCATGAGCCATTGTCACAATCTATTAGTGCCCATTTCAAAGTATCCTGGTTTGTACTGTTTACTGATGATACAATTTTAAGGTGGTTAGCTGCATTGTCCCATTCTATAGGATTTATAGAAGAATTATCCGGCACACCCATACCGGCATGCTCAATATCCAGTCTAACTATATTTTGTCCTAATAAGTTTTCTATTTCACTTTCTACATTAACGGTCTGGTGTTTGTAATCACTATACAAGCTAATATAGGTGTAATAAACACCTGCTATCAAAATGGCAAAAATCGCCATCGATACCAAAAGCTCTATTAAAGTAAAACCTTTCTTCACTCAACGTCTCCTTAGTTTCTTATATAACTAACTGCACTATGCTTTTTAATATCGCCAAAAAAATCCCAGCAAACATTCACTTCTACTTTTTTCAAATCAGAACCGGTTACTTCAACTATTTTACCAAATTTAACATTACCATTTCTGATATAACGGCTAACAGTGCAATTATCACTTCCGGCTGGATCACATCCACCAGCACAATCTCCTGTATTGTCAAGCGAATTTACATCAATCACATTTCTTGCGTTTTCAAATGTATCAGCAGCAATGCGAACGGCCTCGTTTCTGAGCATATTATTCAGACTAATTTTTTTCACCTGAATAGCTCCGGAAACCAAGCCCAGCATTGCAACTGCAAAAATAAGCATAGCCACCATAAGCTCTATTATTGTAAAGCCTTTATTCATGTTCACAGCTCCCGTTCCATTTACCTATAGCAATTCGCGTGTCATCAACAGAAATACAGTCCACCTGCGATATTGTAGAACCTGAAACCGGTTTGATACTTGATCCTGAATAAGTGCCTCTGGTATCAATGCTAACATCACTTCCAACAAATTCAAATTCATTTTGCAGATTAACACTTGCAGAGCTGTTATCATAAGAAGCAGTTAAAACATCATTTGTACCATTAAAGGAAAAATCAACATTCATTTTCTCGGTAAAAGCTTTCGTTCTAAGCTCACTTAATAATCCGTACATTTTGTGCACATCGTTTTCTATACTATTCTTTTCACGCCACTCGTTATAGTTGGGTACAGCGATGGCAAGCAGAATTACTAAAATGGCAATAGCAACCAAAAGTTCTATTAAAGTAACTCCTTTTCTGGTCATTACTTTTCTATCCAAAGCAATATGTCTCCTTTCAACCCTGAATAAGGTGGAGGAATGATCGGAGGTGTTTCAGGGGTTACGCCTGTATACCACTCAGTCTGACCGGCGTTAACATCATTAATAGATGCATCGCCGCCTGAACTGTTTCCTTGCCCCATTGCATTACTTACATTTCTGTCACCTTCTTGCTTCGAGAAACTTTCTGCACATAATTGATTAATTGCAGTTGTTGATGTCTGCAGATATCCGCAGGTAACAGAGCTATTGTCAACTGTAAATCCAGGACAAGAATCATCCCATATACTTTTCCCCGTAGCGCAGTTTAATCCCCAGCCTCTGGATCTGCCGCCGTAAGAACAGGGATTGGTACTAGGCTGCATAGAGGTGAAAAGAATTGTGTTAGCCCATTCCATTTTACCTGCATCGGATATGATTCGTTCTTTGCCAAAAGTAATGTTATCAATAGTTTGTTCAGTGTTTAAGCCAATTTCCCAGGCTGCAGGTTTTTTTGTGCTGTCCTCTAATTCGCTACATATATCATTATTGTTAACCAAATTACTAAAATTATTACAGCTATCATCTCTAAGACAACTAATATTTATCCCGTAAAGTTTATTAGTCCTGCCTGCGGAGTCGTCCTGCTTATAAAACCACCTCCCTGTCCCAAAATAAATGTAGTCCATATTAAAACAGGGCATATTGACAATGCTTGCTGTAACTGCACCATGGAGAGAAGAAACAACTCTATCAAGAAAGTTACCATTTGTAGGAAAAGAACTGTCATCTGTCCTTGCAACGTATAAGTTTGAAGTCCAGTCACCGGCTTGCAAATAACTAAAAGCAAAAAACAAAGCATCAGTATAACCATCATTGTCCAGATCCACACCGTCTGTAAATAGCCGGTTTCCGTAAACCTGATCTTTTTTCAAATTATTGTCAATATCACCAACACTGTAACTGTATGTACTTGTAATACTGAGATTATTCGAATCCAAAGTCAGAACATAAACTTTGGCGTTACTGCCTACATACGCAACTTCTCCATCATAATCCTTCATGCCGCTAAGAAACATAATATAAAGCCCATTAGGTCTCTTTATTACTGCAGGTCCAGAATAAGCAAAACCCAGATATTTGTCAGTAAAATTCCACAAATATTTAGGATTTAATGGGTCAGTTACATCAAGAGCGTAGTAAGATGAAAAACCTCCCGATACCGATGAATTATCTACAGTATCTGACGGTGGGCTTACGCAAGAGGAATTATCGTTATTACAATTAACTCCACCCCCAAACCTCATGCCGCCAATAAGAATTTTCTTATCGCTGTAATCAAAAATATAGGGCGTAAGATCATTTATATAAAGGTGTTCAAAACCAGGCTGGGCTCTGTATCTCAGATAAGGCTGAGCATTTTTGGGAATAAAAGCCCATTCCTCTCTGCCGATCTTATCTGTAGAATTATCATTTTTGGCATTTTGCAGTTGAACGGCGATATAGTCATTTGATTGATATTTCACTGTTTCACCGGCTCTGAAAGCGTGCAACATACCGTCATTAGCAGCTACATATATCATGCTCATATTATCATAGTTGGCAATTCGCGGAGTGGAATATATAATATCACCTAAAATTCTTTTAGTTCCGTCATCATCAGTTCTGTCAACACACCCCGGTATACTTCCCCCGTACACAAAATCAGTTAAATTATCAAAACTGCCCAGGCATCCATAATCAGTCCCAAAATCCGAATCTGTATCATAGTTTTTTAATTCCGTAAGATTTTGTGTAGGTATACAGTTAGCACTATCACATGTTGTATAGATTGTTCTCTGAGTGTTATCAAGTTTGTTAGACACTTCAAAAAGTGAATTAATATCTTCAAGCTGATCATAAGGTGTTTCATAAGAAGTATTATCATATCTATATCCACTGCAATCACTTCTGTATTGGCTGACTTGAAGTTTACTGGTTAAATCATTATAACCAAAACCTAATATTCTGTCTCCACCGGGCGTACCGTTATCATTGCATATATTAAGCTTATAAGGATCATATGTATCCTCTCTGATATTCTGTACAGCATTCCCCTGAGGGTCTTTAAAATTCAAGAACCAATATCCGAAAAGTTTCCCTATCCATGGAACACCTTGATAATCCGGGTAAAAAACAGCCTGTGTCATAATGGAACCTTCTTTTCTTTTATCTGTCAGTACTGCAACAGAGGTACCGGAACTTACCTCTTTTAGTATTTCTTCAAACACTTTTTCCAAAGAAGTCCTGAATTTATCCGGATTTTCACCGGAAAAGAAATTATCAGGTAATCCGTCAGAATTAGCATCCCATTCATCACATGAAGAATTGGGGAAATTTGTGGTTAAAGAAGTATAAAGATATTCGGAAGTATACTCACAAGGTGCTCCCTGCCCTTTATAACCACCAAAAACACCAAAATGTTTCATAGCATTAAAACCATTTGATGCACTATCCAAAAACATTGCCATTGAAAAGGTTTGAACATTTTGATTCCCGCTTAAAGAAGACTTTAAATCAGCATTCCCGCCTTTCCACATGTCATAAATTATATGTTGTGGATCAACATTAGAAGGGCTGTCATTGCTGTCACCTTCATTCCATGCACCGTCAGACATTAACAGTGTAAAATTTTTAGTACAACTAACATCAATCATATCCCCTTTAATATTAAAGGAATAAGCACTATCACTTTCAAAATACTCTTTAGCAGCTTGAATTCCACCGTAAGTATATGTACCACCTGTTGCAACAGTATCGTTAATTGTAGCTATAATATTATTATAATCATAAGACGGCTCTATATTGTATGTAACACCTGAACTGTAAATTACCAATCCCAACCTTGGTTTTACACTTCTCTCATTGATTTCCTGTAAAATACCATTTGCTGTTTGTGTTGCAGAATCATAATTTGAAATATCCACATATTTAATTCGTTCCCCATATTCAGTCATAATACTTTTTTCAGAATTCCAAGTGCACAAATCATTTGAATTACAAGCAGTCGCATCACTATAATAATCATTGCAATTATATCTATTATAACAGCCAGATAACCACCACCAGTTACTCCAACTACAAAGGTTATTGCTTTCACAATCAATTTCATTATCATATGAATTACATGTATTTATGCTCTGACAGTAATCATTCTGGGATACACCACCGCCTGTTAAAACATATCTGAGAAGGTCTATCCTTGCCATATTATAAAAATTCAATTCATTCCCGGAATAACTGCCTGAAGAATCTTTTTGCCACTGTCCGTCGCAATGAATGTAATAAGCAAAAGAGGACCAATAACCAGGAGGAATATATTCGGTTGTAGAAATACTTCCTGTACAAGAATAATTACTATTACGGTCATAATAACCGTAATATTCTTCAGATGAATCATAGCTACTTCCGGACGTGTTATACGCAGGGTACGCCATGCTACCACTATAATCCAACACCAGACTTAAATTTGAATAAGTATTTTTTTGTAAAAAAGGAGGAATTGAATAATACTCATCACCCATAGCAGAGAAACATATGCTTTGCGTAAAAATGAAAAAAAAGAAACTTGCAATAATTATCTTTTTCATAAAATCCCCCTATATTTATCTAACATTACTTTTGGCATAGGGGAAAACGTATCTTTTCCCTATATCCTGCTCGACTACCTTTTCAAGTCTGAAAGTTTTACCATAAAGAAAACGGCCATTTACCTTTACAATGGTAGAATCATCATCCTTACATAAAACTTCTGTATGCAATAAAGTTGGTTCTGTGTTCTGTGTATTATTCAGCAAAATAGTTTGTAATTCATTATATTGCTCCTCACATGTTAAGTCTTCAGCAAAAGAGACCCCCGCAAATAAAAACAACATTAATATAATAAAAGTATAGATTCTTAGCCTCATAATTTCCTCCACTTATAACAACTTTAATTCAATATAATCATTATAACATAAAAAAATCGTGAAAATCAGAAAATAATTTTAGAGGTAAAATATCTGCCGGCATTCCAGCTCAGCTTTATTCCGTTTTTTTTGCACAGCTGCTCTGCAACAGACAGCCCTACCCCCAACCCGCTTTCTACCGGACTGCCGAAGTCATTAATAACGAACAAATATTTTTTTCTTTTGTAAACTCCTGCCCTGATATAAATGAAATTTTCAGAATATTTATACGCATTATCCATTAATAAAAAAAGAATAAATTTCATATCATCATAATTCACAGATACCCGTTTTAAATTAATTTTTTTCTTAATTTTTTTCGCACCACCGGAAATATCTTCATAACTGATTTGTGTTTCATAATATTCTTTCTCAACCTCATCAAATATCTCTGGTAAATTAATATTTTGTTTTAAAAAACTTTTGGTGGTATTTTTTTTGTATTTTGTATTATTTTGAATCCCAAATTTTTTCACAAAAGAAAAAATATTTTCCAGTTCGGCTGTCAGCATTCTGTTTCCAGTTTTGATTCTGTTAACAGCATCTCGTATATGCTTATAATTCAAGTTTCGCATTTGCAAGTTCTGCAACTCTTTGCTCGCCCTGTTAAATGCTGCATCGCAGCCCGACAAAGTCGGATTTAACAAGTTAGGGATCCGCCCTTGGGCAGAGACAAAGCAATCTCGTTGTTTATCATCTTTTGAAATCGCCACAACCGAGTACTTAGATTCTAAAGTGCTCGGTTTTGCAATGACAGAACTATCAGTACCCCTGTCGATAATCTCAGCATTTACCCTTTGGCCGGCAAGATAATTTTTTAGTTTATGCCCCAATACCAGAAGAATAATTTCAAAAGATTTTGAATAGTTTTCACGGTTCTTAATCAGTCTGTAAGCTGTAAAATAATACAGTACAGATACGGAAAAAATTATGACCGCATCCCAGTAAAACATCAGAAACAATTTATTGCGGACTTCCTCTGCTAAATAACTTTTGTCCACGTAATATTTATAACGGCCTCTGATATCATACAATTCGTAGCCGGGAATAAATATATTTTTTTCAGAAACTTTAAGATAGGCAGGTTCATTCGGTTTTGTATACCGGCTAAGCTCCTGATGTCTGTCAATTTCCAGGGAAATCCGCTTTTGTATTTCCGTCTTGAATGAATAGAGAAAAATGGCATTAAGCATCGAAAGACCGATAACCAGAGTAACAATAATGAAAAGAAAGATTTTCAACTCAAAACTAACATTAAAAAGCTTTTTCATCTATACCCACTCTCTACCTCTACCTCAACCTTTACCTTTGCCTTTGCCTATTGACCGACAAGCATATACCCCCTTCCTTTATACGTTCTGATGGCATCTTCAGGAAGATACTGACGCAAATGCCTTATATAGGTTCGAACCGATTCCGTTCCCACCGGCTTATCCCCCCAGACATAATTTATAATTTTTTCAAAACTGACAACATTGCCGCGGTTTATCAGTAATATATATAATATATCCCACTCCCTTTTGGTAAGCTTAACCTCACAACCGTTTTTAAAAATAGTTTCACCGGAAACATCTATACATAAATCCCCTATCTCCATTCTATCCGCCGGGCAGCCGTATCTTTTACTTACAGATCTGACCCGAAGCAGCAACTCTCTCGGATCAAACGGTTTTACGATATAATCATCAGCTCCTTTCTTAAAACACTCCTCTTTGGATTCTATACCTTCTTTTGCGGTAATTATCATTACAGGTATTTCAGGATTATTTTTTTTCAGCTGTGAAAGTATGGACTCCCCTTTTTTCATTTTAAGCATAAGATCCAGAAGGACAATATCGTAGTGTCCGAAGTTAAAGAATCTGTCGATTTTTCTGTCATCTGTAATAAGAGACACGTTTTCACCTTCGGATTTTAGATAATCCCGTACAGATGAGCCCAAAACCAAGTCATCTTCAATAATCAAAATTCGCATATATTATTATATCATGCTGTTTATATGAAGTAAATCATGCAAAAATATTGGCAGCATTCTATTCTCAAACAGCCATTTGCTTACCAGCCCTAACCCCGCATATCTTAGGAGGGGAATCATTGTCTCCCCCTGGTTTAGAGGGGAGTAAAAGGGGGAACTTCTTTCAAACAGCAATATAGATCTCTCGACTCCGCTGCGCTTCGCTCGAGAAGACAGCTTGCACGTAGTTGTCACCTCGAGCAAAGCCGAGAGGTCTCTTTGCAATATAACAGTAGAGATCTCTCCACTCCGCTGCGCTCCGGTCGAGAGAATGCCTGCGGCTAACACCAGTCTTTTAGACTGGTAAATATGTGTAACATTCTATTTATCCGCCCAAGGCGGATGCTAGACAGTTTTATGTCACCTCGACCGAAGCGGAGAGGTCTCAACGATGAACGATGAACCTTGAACCTTGAACTAAACCTGGGGGAGAGTAAGAGGGGGTACATCTTGTCAAACAACATAAAAGATCTCTCGACTCCGCTGCGCTTCGCTCGAGAAGACAGCTTGCACGTAGTTGTCACCTCGACCGAAGCGGAGAGGTCTCAACGATGAACGCTGAACGTTGAACCTTGAACATTGAACTAACCTACTGAACAACCGTATTCAAATCGAAAAGAGGCCCCATAATGGACAGCACTATAAAACCGACAATGATACCGATAAAGACAATAAAAAGAGGCTCTATAAGGGAAATGAATGCAGAAGTGTATTTATCCACCCTCTTGCTGTAAAACTCACCTATTCTGTCCAGAATACTTGATAATTCACCTGATTTTTCCCCGGTTTTGACGGCCGCCACAAAAATTTCGGGGAAGATTTTTTTACTTTCGGCAGAACCGGAAAAACTTTTACCCGATTTTATATCTTCCACCACTTCATCAAGATTATTTTGCAAAAACTTGTTATTCAGCGTTTTGGAGCTAAGAGCTATTGCCTGGGTAAGAGTCAGCCCCTCAGCCAGCAGAAATGAAATCATATGGGAAAGTTTTCCCACCAGTGCTTCCCTGAAAAAATTTATAAAATAAACCTTTCTGTCCACTTTGACTCTGACGGATTCCTTCTTGCGATATATATACTGAATCAGAACACCGAGAAACAGGAAAAACAGAAGCACAAGAAAACCGTACTCCTTAATAAAATTACCGACAAATATCATCACCTGGGTGGAAGGAGGTATTTCCCTGTTCATAGATTCAAAAATATTATTCATTTTAGGCACAACATAGCTCAGCAGAAAACCGACAACTCCCAAACCGATAATCAGAACCGTCAGCGGGTAAACCAGAGCTGATTTTACCTTGTCAAAGGCCTTCTTGCGCTCTTCCTCATAAACGGCTATATCCATCAGAACATCGCTGAGTTTACCAACTTTTTCGGAGGCTTCTATCAATCTAATATGTATTTCGTCGAAATAATTGCTGTGTTTGTTGAGGGCTTCAGAAAAACGTTTACCTTCTGAAACAGCAGTGGAGATATCCAGCAGTATGCTTTTCACCTTCTGTTTTTTAATATTCTGGGCGACAATACGAAGTGCTTCCACCAGCGGAATACTGCTTTTTATAAGCATAGAAAGCTGGAAAAAAATATCGGCTACACTTATTGATCTGCCTAATTTAAACGAAAAACTGAATTTTTTCTTTGATTCACCGATTTCATTAACGGTGTAAGGGAATATTCCCGATGCCTTTAATTCGCTAAGCAGAGCATTCTTTGATGCCGATTCTACGGTATTTTTTACCTTTTTGCCTGTTTTATCCAGTGCTTCGTAGTAAAACGTAGGCATTATTCTATCCTGGTTGTGGCTAAAATTTCTTCAGGAGTTGTAATCCCTTCTCTAACCAGCTCCATTCCGCTGTAAAACATAGACTTAAAACCGCTTTTTTTAGCGGCTTCCCTTATATCGTAAGCTGCGGACTGTCTGTTTATAAGTTTTCTGATGGAATCGTTTATCTCCAGAAATTCAAATATAGCCAGTCTTCCTTTATAACCGGTGTCAAAACATTCCTGACAGCCTTTGCCTTTTTTGTACTCATTCAGATATATTCCTTCATTTTTTAATATTGAACCGAGATCATCATCAACTTTCACCGTTTCTGAACAGTGAGGACAGTTTTTTCTAACCAGCCTTTGTGCAGCAACCAGAGAAAGTGATGAAGATATAAGAAACGGCTCTATATCCATTTCAATAAGCCGGGCAACAGCAGAAGGAGCATCATTGGTATGCAGAGTGGAAAGCACAAGATGGCCAGTAAGTGAAGCCTGAACAGCTGTTTTGGCCGTCTCATCATCCCTGATTTCACCAACAAGTATCACATCGGGATCCTGTCGCAGAAACGACCTGATTGCACTCGCAAAATCAAGTCCGACAGTATTGTTAACCTGAACCTGGGTGATACCGTCCACATCGTATTCCACCGGATCTTCAATCGTCAGAATATTTCTTTCCTGCCTGTTCATAGCGAGAAGCGCAGCGTAGAGTGTTGTAGTTTTACCGCTTCCCGTGGGGCCTGTGACAAGAATGATTCCGTTAGGTTTATTTATATGCTCTTCAAAGCGTTTTACCCATTCTTCCGACATGCCCACAGAGTCAAGACTCAGCAGATTCTTGGATTTTTCAAGAATTCTTAAAACGACTTTTTCACCATAGATAGAAGGAATTACAGATACACGCATGTCGATGTTTCTATTACCGACTTTTACGTTTATTCTGCCGTCCTGAGGTCTTCTCCCTTCGGCCACATCAAGCATTGCCATAACTTTTATCCGGGCAACCACAGCTTCATGCAGCGATTTGGGGTATCTTTTAAACGTCCTCAGCTTACCGTCAATTCTAAATCTCGCCAGAAAGGTATTGGCTCTGGTCTCAAAGTGAATATCACTTGCTCCTGCCTTAACAGCACTGATAATTATCTGATTCACCAGTTTAATCACAGGTGCATCTTCATATGAAGCTGATAAAATATCACTTACATCTTCAAAATCCTCTTCACCGTCTTCAAACTCGGCAGAACTTTCTTCAAAGGTATCTTCAAGTTTTTCCAGAATAAAACTTTGATCCGTCTCCTGGAAATCCGCATTCAGATCAAGAGTGTTGGCAAACAGGAAGGCTTTTCTGTAACCGTCATCGTCACAGTAATATAATGTAATATTCTTACCTTCCTCATCAAAAATAGGTATAAAATTGCTTCTATCAGGAAATTTAAAATAGTACTCTTTAATCTCCTCAAAAGTTTTCATTAATACTCTTCCCTCAATTGCTGCTCTGTTTTGTTATCAAACTCCATGGCTTTGTTAAACTTTTGTTCCGTTAAATTTTCCGCCTGAGATTGAGTGGATATAATCTTGGCGGTTATAAATACCATCATATTGGTTTTTTGACTGGACTTTTCCTTGGATTTAAAAAGCCATCCGATTAACGGGATTTTTGAAAGCCCCGGCACCGCCGAATTAATCTCATCCGAATCGTCTTTTATCAGTCCGCTTATAACCAGCTTGCTGTTATTTCTCAGCTTCACTGTTGTATTTGTGCTTCTGGTGAGTGTAATGGGAGCCGGAGCATCAACTGAAGCATTTGAAATAACTTTTTTCACTTCCTGCTTAATGTCCAGGGTAATAGTGTTATTACTTGAAATATGGGGCTGAATATTCAACCTTATACCCACATCCCTGTAGTCATAGCTTTGAATGGGGTTATTGTTAGAGTCGAATTTCGTACTTGTGATAAACGGTCTGTTTTCACCGACAAAAATTTCAGCTTCCTCATTATCAAGGGTCAATATCTGGGGATTGGAAAGTATATTTATTCCGCTGGCACTTTTTACGAAATTAACCAGTGCCGTCAATGTGGGGAATTTTACACCTTCATATGTAATTACATTGCCGAGAACACCTGCGGTGAAACCTCCGGGCAGAGCCGCAAAATTGGGTGAATTGCCTTCCAAAACAGGCGCCATAAAACTGGTAGCAGCTCCGTCATTCAGATAACCCACTGAGCCGGCAAAATCGTCATTACCGCCGCCGGCCATCCACTCGACACCAAAGTTGCCGCCTTTCTCCAAAGTTGTCTCCATTATCAGTGCCTCTACATAAACCTGTTTGCGGGGCACATCTAATTTATCTATAAGTTTTTCGACCTTGTCGTACAATTCACTGTCACCCACCACTATTATTGAGTTGGTGGCTTTATCAGAGGCTACGTTGGACTTTACTACATTTTTTGTTTTTGGATCCTGTATAGAGCCGAGAAGCTGATTCAAAACCTTTTCAACATCGGCAGCTACCGCATTTTTCAGGTAAAATACTTTGGGAGATGCTGCAGCCTGGGCATCAGCTGAATCCAGCTTGGAAACAATGTATTCTATTTTCTTCATTCCGTTTTCATTTGCTGCGGCTATCAGAACATTGGACATATCGTCGGCAATTAACACAGGATCCATAGCCACCATTGACTGGGCTTTTAGCTGGTTAAAAAAATTCTTAATATTCTGCAAGACACTGGTGGCTGTGGTATTTTCTATCTGGATTGCCTTAATATTCATATTATTTGCCACATTTTTCAACGATTCGATAACACTGGTTATTTTATTCACTCTGTCTGAAGAGTCTCTGACAACCAGGGCATTAATACCTTTAACCGGCTGAACATGTCCCAACCGGGATTTCAATCTGGCAACGGAAGCCGCCACCTGAGTCAAATCAATCCCTTCAACAGTGATTACTGAGGTTACAAAATCTTTGGAGTCTTTATCCGGACTTTTAACAAACTTATCCGGATAGTCCTGAAGGTCTCTTTCCTGAAGAATCTGGATATAATCATCTTTGTTTACAGCATAGAGATTGTTCATGCTGAGAACTGTATAAAAAATCTCGATCAGATCTTTTTTGTTCATTTTAGCCTGAGAATCTATAGATATATTCCCTCGCAACATCCTTTCATCGTACACGATTGATTTGCCGGTAAATTCCCCAACAAACTGAACAAAATCTTTTAAAGAAACATTTTTAAGATTAACATTTATCTGAGCATTTGCCGCACTGCTCAACAAAAGGACAGTAATCGTAATAATTAACACATTGGAAAATTTTTTCATTGTCTCCTCCAAAATTTCATAAAATTAAAGCTATGTAACTAAGCAGACTATCATAAATATCTGGCATATAGATTTCTCCGCTCCGGTCGAAATGACAGCTTACACGTAATTGTCACCTCTCGCCCTGTTAAATGTTGCAAAGCAACCCGGCAAGCCGGATTTAACAGGGCAAGCAAAGCCGAGAGGTCTCTATCGTCAAACAACCTTTATCATCTCACATTTAACACTTAACATTTTACGTTTTACGTCTCACGCATTACGGATTTCACGATTCAACTTCTATAAACAGTGTCTTTTTCTGTCCGTTCCTCAGTATATCTATGGTCGCAGCAGTCAGATCATCAATCTTGCTGAAAAGTTCAAGCATCTTGTTCGGAGAATCCAGAGTTTGTCCGTTTATCTGCACAAGAATATCTCCTTTTTTAATCCCCACCTTTGTCAATGGCGAGGAATCAGCAAGCCTGCTTATTCTGTATCCAATGAAATTACCATTATCATAATGAGGAGATATAAAAACAGTTCGCAATATGCTGTTCATATCCTGCAGTTGATTGGTCAGATACCGCTTACTTATCGTATAATGCAAATCATTTTTTCCGCCCTTTTTCTGCCCCGCAACTTTATCAGCTGCCTCTCCGTTCAAGCCGGGTATATTCTGCTGCGGAAAAGCCAGACTGTATATATCCCCTTTGTATTTCAGATTAACACTGTCCGGGAAAACGTCCATCAGTTCCAGTCCCTTCTGAGGCACACCTTTCCTTAAAATTAATACATCACCTTCAAATTTTACAATGGCTAAATATGTACCATCTCCTGCCAAAAGTCCTAAAAGTTCACCTTCAAATTCTTCAGCAGATTTAGTGGGAGTCTCAGCCTTATTTGTGTTTGGTGACTGAACAGACGCATTCTTTGAAGCAGTATTTTCCGGTGCCAAACCGGTCTGCAAACTGAAAATATTATTTTCTACAACAATTTCTCTGTTGAAAACTTCATCGGCTAACTCTGAGTTTTTTATGCGATCAGGTATATTATCCAGGAGTGGCGGATGAAACCTGTAATCAATATATCCTGAAACAAAAACTGCAGCTCCGAATGCAAGAATTATCGAACAAACAATAAAATTAATCTTTGTATTTAGCATCTGCGAATATTAGCATAAAATTTTTTCAAATCAAATAATAAAAACGTTTAAATTATAAAATCCGTGCAAAAAAACAGGAAATATCAATTTTTGATGTCTATCATAGACTAAACCGAAAATCAATGAAGGGATAAAAACCATTAAAGCATGAGAAATTGGTGAATAAACAAGGTGAATAGATGCAAACAGCACAGAAGTAATGATATTCTGTACAGAGATAAAACTATCCGTGGTATTAAAAAATAAAGTTCTGTGCCCTTTGTCTTTTTTTTCTAATTTGTCTTTCAATATCCTCTGTATATTTCCTCTGAAAATCCACTCTTCCAGAATCGGAACAATAACAATAAAATAATAAAACTTGTTAATATTGAAAACAAAGTCATCAGCAAAGAAACAAAGTTTAAATGTGAAATAGATAACACCGCCCAAAAAACTATTAATAAAAACGAAATACTTTTTAGCAGTAAACATATAATTCCCCGGCTGATATTAAAACAAAAACAAATACATTGAAAGTTTATTTTTCATACCACCCCTAACCCCCTATCTGATGTGGGGTTAGGGGTGGTATGAAAATAGTTTTTGCCAATGAGACCTCTCGACTTCGCTCGAGGTGACATAAAACTGTCTAGCATCCGCCTTGGGCGGATAAATAGGATGTTACACATATTTACCAGTCTAAAAGACCGGTGCTAGCCGCAGGCATTCTTTCGACCGTAACCGAGTACATAAGAATTTATGTGCTCGGTGGAGCGGAGAAATCTCAGATGTTGTTTGACAAGAGATTCCTCTACTAAGCTTGCCCTGTTAAATCCGGCTTGCCGGGTTGCTTTGCAACATTCAACAGGGCGAGAGGTGGCAGGTTTCTACTTTTTGTCACCTCGACCGAAGTGGAGGGGGTCTCAACGATGAACCTTGAACGTTGAACATTGAACTAAACCTTGGGGAGAACCAGAGGGGGTACTTATTGTCAAACAAAAAATAGAGATCTCTCCGCTCCACTCCGTTCCGGTCGAGATGACAGCTTTTTGTCATCCCGAGCGAAGCCTAGGGATCTCCTGCCAATCAAATATATAATTACATCCAAAAGTTTCACAAAACAATTTGCACAAGAAAACATTTTAAAATATAATCAGTTAAGATAACAATTTCAGGAGGCTGCTATGAAAAAAATATTTTATTTGATTCTTCTACTCAGTATTTTTGTTTTTTACGGCTGCGGAGACAACAATCTGTTTGAGGGTTCAGCAGACAAAGATAGTTCAGAAGCCCAAAAAGTAGAACTTAAAAACGATTTGGATGATGGAAACTATGATTCCGTTATAAACGAACTCGAAAACCAGGATAATTTAGATGAAGAGGAGAGAATCCTTCTTGCATCAGCTTACCTGGGCAAAGCCGGTGTTGATTTCATAAATGCTCTTGAAATATCAGAACAAAGCAATGTTTCAAGTTTCGACACAATGTCTGCAATCTTAAGCTACCCAACATTGGATAATGATTCTATAGACACCAAGGAAAATCTTATAAATAAAGCATTAACTACCCTTGATCCGGATTATGAAAGTACCTCTCTTGCGGACTATAAAACAAAAACACTTTACGGTGCCACTCCTGAGAGGAAATTGAGTGCCACTAATCCTTCAGAAGATGAAGACCTACTCAAAGGAATTGCAGCAGCAATGGACACTTTGGTTATTATTGGGGATATCCTTTACAATGTAACGGATGAACCGGTGAAATTATCAAAAAATTATATCAATGACCTTTTTCCGCAGTACGAATCAGCTCTGACATCTTACAATATCCCTGATGCTACAATGACACGTTTAAACAAAAACCTCTCAGCATTAAACACAGCCGTTTATATACTCGCCGGAGAGAATTTTGATAGTATACGGGCAGACTTTGAAGATTTCAAAAACGATCTGGGCTATTCGGACAATCAAGTTACTGAAAGTGAGATAGAAAACTATATACTTAGCCTTAATTAACCCAAAGGAGGAGATTGATAATGAAGAAAATTTGTGCTTTCTTAATACTAATACTGCCAACATTTATTTATGCAGCTGAATACCCTTATTTTATGAAATCAACAAAAGCTCTCGGCATGGGTAATGCTCATTATACCATAAACAGCGATCAGTATTCAGCATTTTACAATCCGGCAGGTTTGGCTTTCAACAAGGACTCACGCGTAGACATACTTAATCCACAGTTTGACATGGGAAAAAACGCAATGGATTTTTACCGTGATGCCAAAGATACAGACTGGGAAAGTGAAAGTGAAATAGCAAAATTAATCAGGGACAATATTGGAGAATATCAACACGCCGGTGTAAGTTTATTTCCGGCATATTATAATAAAAATTTTATGATAGGCGTATTCGGCAATGCTCGGTTGAATGCAGTCCCCCGAAACAAAGTGTACCCAAATATCGAGACTGAGTTTTTTGTGGATAGAGGTATAACAGCCGGTTTTGCGGGAAAATTTTTAAACAACGATTCGTTGAGTTTAGGCGCAAACGTTAAATTGATAGAACGGGAATCCCTTGTTGAAACGTATACTGCAGCAGATCTGGCAAAAGACGATTTTGATCAGATCATTGAAGATGATTTAGAAAGCGGAACAGGTATTTTAGGTGATATTGGAGCAATCTATGAAATGAAGAGTTTGCCGATGAATCCGAGATTGGGAACAGCTGTTAACAATATTGGCTCCACCGATTTTGGTGATGCTAAAGATATGAAAACAACACTTACACTTTCAGCATCTATTTCACCTCAAATACTGTTTTTCGAATCAGATATAGTTATAGACTATGTGGATGTGACAAAAGCTTATGATCAGGATGACGACCTTGGCAAAAGAATTCATGTCGGCGCAGAACTACGCCCTACAAACCTTCAGTTTTTTGCTCTTAGGGCGGGGATCAACCAGGGTTATCCCACATTTGGTGCCAGCCTTGATTTCAATATTCTTAAAATAGATTACGCATATTATATAGAAGAAGTTGGAGCATATGCAGGTCAATGGGATGACGAACGGCATATGTTGCAGGTGACTTTGGGCTTTTAGATCTAAGAGCAAAAGTGTATCAAACAGCTATTTTCATACCACCTTTAACCCCCTATATCAGATAGGGGAACCGCACTCTCCCCCTACTTTTTTAGGGGGAGACACAGAGAAGGTACTTTTGACAACCGATATCCGAGATTTTTCCTCATCAGCTATCATAGATTCGACAACCAACATTCTTGTCACCTCGACCGAAGCGGAGAGGTCTCAACAATGAACCTTGAACGTTGAACTAAACTTTGGGATCAATTATTACCAAACATGTTAAATATCAGAATTGCATTAATTGATAATTGCAATATAATAGAATTATATAATCATAGCTGGAGAAATAAAATGATAGAACTGTCACAAAATAAAGCCAAAGACTATCTAAAAGCCGAGATTCTTTACGAATTGAATTTAACAAAAGAAAAACTCAAACTTTTTGAAAAGAAATACGGGAAATCCTTAGAAGAATTTGAGGCTCAATTAGAAGAAGAAAAAGAAAATTTTGAAAAATGGGATGATTACATCGAATGGAAGTCATATAAAAAGAATATGGATAATATTGAAAAAAGATTAATTGATATTGAGAATGAAAATATTAAAATTACTGGATAATTCCCCTGTCATTTATTCCTACGAAATTAAGGACTTCAAAACATTCTCAGACGGTTTTTATATAAAAACTGAAGCTGTGCTCAAAAACAAAACCCTTCTGTTTATCAGGGAATATTTTGATAATAATGAAAGAAAATACTCTTACCACTGGCAGGACGCAAACGGAAATCTAATAATGCGTTGGGATAATGCCCCTCATCACAATAATCTAAAAACTTTTCCACACCATATACATAAAGAAAACAAAATTTATGAAAACTACCACATTCACATTGAAGATGTTCTTGAAATAATCAAAAAGAATCTCTCATAAATCTATTTATGGTATTTGGCAAACCATACAGAAATCTGTCTTTCCGAGCTAATCCTCCCGAAGGTGAAGATTAAAATAAAGTACTTCTCTCAGCAGCTATGATAGATTCGACAACCAACATTCTTGTCACCTCGACCGAAGCGGAGAGGTCTCAACAATGAACCTTGAACGTTGAACATTGAATTAAAACTGGGGGAGATAAAGAGGGGGTACTTTTTATCAAACATAAAACAACTCAAATACTATTCAGCCGCCGTATGGAATATAAATTGTGCGTGAGATCAATGGGAATTTTGTGCGCTCTCCGTTCCTTTTTCGTTATTTTATCCTCAAAAGTTTTGTATGCATATTCTATGAAACCCTTTGAACCAATAACAAGCGTATCGGAAAAATATCTGATCCTGTGCTGCCATAAACTTATTTCCGGTCGGGAATCTTCTGAGATTCTCCCTTTTTCTGCACCTTGATAACTTTTCCTCTCAACTTTACCCACACCGTATATAAATGACACATAGTCTTCAATTCTATCAATCTCAGTGCCTTCAAAACTCAGGAAATCATCGTTTGACTTTGCCAATCTGTCTGAAAAACTGCACCATCTGTATTCTTCAGGCTTACTGCAGATATTTGCACGCACAGGGTTTAAATCAATGTAGGCAAGCATGTTCAAAAGACTTTCTCCACTTTCCACCAGTACACTCTTAAATCTGTCTCCCCAGAAATAGCCTTTTCGGTTGTTCCTTTTGTTGTACCATCTGGAAAACGTCATTTTTATCGATTTTACATACTCAGATATGTCAGTCAGCTTCTCTTTATATATTATTATTTCAGATTCCGTGATTTCATCCGAAATATTTTTATTGTGGCGGGATAATCGCTCTTTAAGTTCTACATTATCAATATCTTCCACGGATGAAGTTTTTACGAGAAGGTGAAAATGGTTGTCCATTATACAATAACCGATAATGTTTACAAAATACAATGAGTTGAACTGCTTTATAACAGAAAGAAGCTTTTCTTTTTCAACATCACCCAATAAAAACTCTCCGCCCACTGTCCGGGAAATCACATGGTAGTATCCAACATCGCCGTTAATTTTAAATCGCTTAGTCCTTGCCATTTCAACCCCTCAGTTTTTGCTTTTCTCCTCTCAATAACTATAAAAACTTATCCCTTCCCTCTTAATACTTAAATCTTAGCACTTAATACTATCATTTCAAGTATTATTTACCTGTCCCCTTTAACCCCTCATTATGGATACACTTTTGGATACACTTTCGGCTCCGGTTTTGATTGGATACACTTTTTGGATACATCTTCGAAAGCGGGGGCAAAAACTACTGTTTTTTACATACAAAGATGTCCAATGTTTTAAAATAAAAAATACAGCTTGGATAAATCATGAATTTATATAGAGAATTGTATTTTTGTCTAAACCCCTTCTCAGAAAGCTGGATTGTTGGTATATGGAACCACTTTTTTAAAGTAGGTGTCATTTTATTTTACAAGATGATTAGAGAAATTTAAAAAAAAATTAAGCATGGGATTCTGCATATCATATCTTGTACAATGTAATTCATTCAAAATATTTGCATTTGATGACGGTACTGTATTTCCAAGATAATATTGCTATCATCTTAATTTTTGTTTGCCATTGTCTTCTTGAACTTTGCTAATTTGATGATGATTGACCCAGCCCTTTTCGCATAAAATATTTACTGCTATTTCAATTTGTCGAATTGTGAATTGCTTTTTATGATTATTCCAACTATAAAAAATCTCAACCAATTTGTCAAAAGAGTTAGGCTTTTCTTTTATTATTATCCAGTGTACTGTCGTAAGTAATTCCAATCCATAAGAGGATTCAAAACCTTCAATCAAGTTAGCAACTTTCTCAAAATTTTTTCGTGTGTTAGGACATTCGTTTAAGAAATTCTTAGCATCTTCTACAGAACCGGGAACTAATTTAAGTTGCTTGTTTGGATTATCTCCCCCATCTCCATATCCAAAAATATAGTACCCTTCAATTGCTTTTAAAACGTGGCGTAAATTTTCAGCATAAGGGCCATAATGAGCTGCCTGGTATTTGAGTTTGAGTTGTTCTCCAGCTTCTTGCATAAGGTATAATAGCTTGTGTAACTCAATTAAAGTCATTAATGGATCGAGTAAACCTTTTTGATATCTATCTATTAATCCTATTAATGCAGCACGTCCGGCAGTCATATTAGGTAACTTTTTAGAATGTAATTTTTTATTTATTTTAGACTCTTTTGCTGGTTCATAAATTATGATACTGATATCTGTTAATTTAGACAACTTTTTTTCAATAAGCTGTTTAACATCTTGCCACTCAAGCCCTCCTAATCCACTTCCCAATGGAGGTAAAGCAATTGAACTTATGTTATATTTATTGATGGTTTCTACAAGTGAATCAATTCCCTTTTCGATATCTTCAATACGACTTTTCCCTTTCCAGTGTCTTTTAGTGGGGAAATTTATAATATATTTAGGTTTAGTAATAAAGTTAGTTTTAAATACAAACATCTGACCAGGCTGGACTTTACCATGTTTACAAGCATCAACATAAGCTTTAAAATTTTCAGGGAAGCTCTTTTTGAACTGGTAAGCTATACCTCTACCCATTACACCAACACAATTTACAGTATTAACTAATGCATCAGTTTGCTCCTCTAAAATGTTACCTTGTTTATATTCAATCATGGCTATCCTCTCTTTCTTAATAATACCATTCTTCTTTTATTGTAAGCAAGGTTTCTTGCATTTCAGCAGGTAATATTTCTAATATTTCTTGATAAATCTGAAGTGAGTAAACTCCAATACATTCAACCAGACAAAAAGGAAAACAATCTTCTATTAAAAATTCTGCTTGCTTGGTTTCTTTACAATTTTGCCAATATCTGGATTCTATAGCTTCCCAGTCAATTTTAGAAAGTTTATTTAAGTCGTTCATATCTTCGAAAAAAAATGAGCCTGCGTTTGTTGTTGTATAAGCCCATCGTTTATTGTTTTCCTCTGCCCATTCGACTGTCCTTTTTAAGTCAGCTTGTAAATGAATTATATAATCTTGACCGTTATTATAATTAAGCTCTGGATTATCACCTTTGTAAACTAAGTAAAGCATCACTGAACGTGGACAAAAATAAAATGGAACACAATCGCCAACGTGAAGATCTTCATGACTTTTTAACTTTAGTTTTCGCCGACGCTCTTTTATACTATTCAAGCCTATATTAGTACCTATAATAGGACTTTGAGATATTTTTTTATCACACCTTAAATAACCATCTTTGATAACTGAAGATAACTTATCTATATGAAGTATGTGATAAATTTTTGGTTTTTCGGGTACACTCATTATTATATTACCTTTTCATCCGCTTATTCTTTTGAAATGTTTAAATATGTTAAAAGAATTCTAAAATTGTTAGTTAAAAGATATAGTGATAAAAATTTGCTGTCAATCAATAAAAATTTCTGAAATCACCCCATTTTTCACAGACTTATGCCACGAGTAAACTTTTTTTAATAACAGGAATACCATCTATGATTTCACTTTCGCAATAATTTTTATCCAAAATTGCTGAAGAAAAGATAAAAAATCTTCCATCTTTTTATTTGCAATTTTCAGTGAAGCCATAACTGATAGATACCATTTGCAAAATATCGGGTGTAGGCGGTAATCACCAGATGTCTTCGTCATCAAAGCGGAAAGATCTATTTGTATCATAATAGGTTTTCTTTAACCATGCTCTGTCATTAGTCCAGTCTTCGATTGATACTGAAAAATCCCCCTGATTTTTACGAACTTTGCCTTTAGCTTTTTTGATACATTCACTGATGGTTTTTGCCATCCAATATAAGCGCTTTGAGGACTTGGGCTGACCCCAAAAATGAAATTCTTCCGGTGCAACCATATTATAGGTTTTTTTTAGAATTTCTTTTCTTTTCTCAAAAGGCACTCCATTTTTGCCTACATGATAACCGTTTAGACTAAGCAAACTTTCTTCGGAGGGATTATAATCTTTTTCTTTAGATTCATCGTCAATATTAATTGACGGCCATTTGAACTTCATCTTAAAAATTAATTCAAAAGCAATGGAATCCTTTACACAACAATCTAAATATTTCTGACCAAAGTCATAAATGTCCGTTTCTCCGATGAGTGATGCCAGAAACATTTCAACAGTATAGATCTTCAATTTTTTGCCGGATGATTTTGGCAGATGTTTTTTTAAAAATTGAACTTTATCATTGTCTTTTTCAATCACCAAAATTCCGCTTTCCATGAAATCATCCGAAATGAAAATTTTTAATTCAGATAGCACAACTTGCAGGTGTTTATGAATATCTCGGTTGTTGATTTTTATAGTGATACAAGGGAATCTATCTTGAGACCACTCAGCAATATTTGTTTTTTCAAGAATTTGTGGAAGAAGGGAAAACTGATTTGAAAGAGCACTGTGAAGTACTTTCGTATTTCTCAAAAATTTTGAATTCGCCTCAAAAATATTTGCTGGATATTCTTCGACAGCAAACATTACCAGATCATCAATGTTTTTGAGTCTTTGTGAAGCATATTTAAACAGCTGAGGCTTTTCATAGATGACCTGTTCAATGATACCCTTGTTATTCTTGACATTATACGGTGCTTCTATGATAATCTCCGGATCAATATCTATCAACTCCGACCATTCTTCAAAGGTATACATAAAAACTTCTTATAAACCTAACATAAATAATATTGTTGCTGTATGACTTTTTTCCTCAATAACAGATGCGCCTTATCTCTATTTAGCGGGGAGAGCAAGGCGGAAACCATGAAACATATACTTATCATAAGGATCCCCCGCTGATCGAGAAGTTGATCGCACTACTTCAGCTTGTTCAAAATGTATAGAATAATCGCCGCCACGCAGCACTCGTAAAGAGTAACTTGAAGATGAGGGACCTGTAGGATTATTACGGGGACTCTGTGCATAATAATCATCTTCATACCAGTCGCTCACCCACTCCCATACATTACCGCTCATATCATATATCCCAAGGTCATTAGGTTCCTTTTGACCTACAGGGTGTGGCCTGTCACCTGAATTGTCATCATACCAGGCCACTGCATCTACATTATTACCACCGGCATATTTTTGTCTTTTACCTCCACTCCGGGCCGCATACTCCCATTCTGCTTCTGTAGGCAAACGAAAGTTTTTACCACTTTGGGAGTTCAGCTCTTCTATAAAACCCTGAACACCATTCCAGCTAACATTTTCCACAGGATATCTGTCTCCATCATCAAAAAAAGAAGGATTGTATCCCATAATTTTTTCCCACTGCCCCTGAGTTACTTCATACTTACCTATATAAAAATCATCAATACACACCTCGTGTACAGGCTTTTCATCATCCTCACCACCATCGCCAAATATATCGCCCATCTGGTAGCAGCCGCCAAGCACATAAACCATGTGGAGTCCAGCTATTGATATGTTTTTATCAACAGCTTTCTTGTACCTTGCTTTAGCTTCATCAATGTGCCTGCTATCAGGATATTTTTCAATGAAGCTCTTTAAACTTTCAATATTACTTCCCATTTTTTCATATATTTTATCATCAAGTAAAATTTTAGCTTCATCAATGTGTCTGCTGTCAGGATATTTTTCAATGAAGCTCTTTAAACTTTCAACATCTTGGCTCATTTTAGAGTATGTTTTATCATGTATTAAAATTTTAGCTTGAGTAATATATTTGCTGTCAGGATATTCTTTAATAAAATTTTTTAAGCTTGCAATATCACTTTTACTATTGTTAAAAACTCTTGTCTCCTTGAAGAAAAGCAAGTCTGTTGTATACACACCAATGCCTAAAAAAATTAGAATAACAAAGCTTATTGTTGCTATTTTTATCTTCTTTTGATGTGGTACAAAAATAATGGACAAAAAATTAAGCACCTATTATACAAATAAGAGAGAGGTGCAAAATGACATCGAGACGCAGGAGTTATACTGCAGAATTTAAAGAATCTGCAGTAAG
>NZ_JAXKVW010000013.1 GCF_036172515.1 Flexistipes sp. | reverse complement strand
GAACGGTTTCGTTGAACCAATGACAATTATGTCCTTTATCACCTTCAGTGCTCTGGAACCTTATACAACTTTTTAATAGCCTGTTAAACAATTTTTCCTACTTTCTTAATATACGATGACAGTTATTTGTCATCCCGAGCGAAGCCGAGGGATCTCCATCTATATGCCAACAATTTCTGCGTATCTGTTTAGTATCCCCTTCCAGCCGCCATAACGTTGGCCGGGTCAAAGGCGTGGCAGGGAGTCACTCCGTATGTCATTCCGCATGCCGGACAGTTCATCTCAAACGTTTCATACATAAATTCCTCTCCACATGTGCATTTATAATCAAATGGCATTGGAACATACTGCATGTTAAACCCCATCATTCTGATTTTATTCACCACTTCTTTACCGTTTTCAAAGCTTCCGCTGCAGCCTTCGTGCATAACAACCTCCAGATTTAATTTATATTTTTTCCCTAAATTTAATTTTCAAGTTTCGCACTTGCACCTTCTGCAAGTCTTTGCGAGGAGCGAATGCGACGAAGCAATCTCGATGCTTTTCAGATTTTGAGATTGCCACAACCCTGTTTTCACAGGGTTTCGCAATGACCGAATTAAGTGCGAAACTTGAATTAATTTTTAAACCTAAATGCTTAAACCTTACGATAACGTTTCTCCGTTTCTCAGCTTATTCCTGTATTCCAAAAGCTTGTCATCAATCTCCTGCAATTTCGGCAGCAAACCTCTTTCTTCTTCATCCACCTCTATAACCTTATTTATACCTCCGTTTTTAATGACCAGTCTTTTATCCCCCAGAAGTGCCAGGATAGGATCATGGGTGGCCATCAAAACGATTTTCTCTTTTTTCACAAGCAGATTTAATGCTTTGCGCCTGTCAATACCTGCATTTTCAATTTCATCGATAAGCACTATCGGTGATTTGCTTAAAACCGCCGTATCGGCAATCATAAGTGCTCTTGACTGGCCTCCGCTTAACGATGTAATCTGAGTCTCTCTGTCAAACCTTTCTCCGGCCAGTTCATTGGCCAGTTTAAAAACCTCGTCAACCTTCTCATCCGGTCTTTCCACAAGCCTGCTTTCTGCATGCATTTTCACGAATTCCTCTACCGTCAAATCCATCACAAAATTCATATTCTGACTTAATTGAGCCACCAGCTTATGTTCAATGGAAAACCGCCACTTTTTATCGGGCTCCTCTCCGTTAATGTGTACAAGCCTCTCCGTGGGTGTATCCCTTTGTGCAACCCATTCAATATCCGCCAAAAGCCTGCTTTTACCGGATCCGGTCGGGCCTACTATACAAACAACTTCACCCTTTCTGATATGCAGATTTAAATTTTCATCTCTGCCGTTTTTATCTTTCCCCCCGTATATCGTTATACTCTCCACATCGGCAGTAGAATCGTCTTCCTCCATCGTTTCCACGAGATCCGCAAGAGAATTGACAAGAGAATCTCTGTCTATAGCCTTCTCTTCCAGGAAATCTTCTGACAGACTTTCCAGATACTTTGAAAAGGATTTCTCAAGGTCTTCATCAAAAATTTCCAGACCGAAAGAATCGAAAAAATCCTTTGCAAAAGGATATATATTGAGCAATTCCTCTATTTTCATATTTTCCAGTTTTGAAACTGCAGCTGTTTGCATTCTCTCCCCCTTACGAGTCCATTTTTCTGACATTGCCCATCTGGTACTCATCCCCTATCCTTGTTTCACCAAGACAGTAAGAACACAGCGCCGAAGGCATCGAGAATCTCAGTTTTTTGCCTTTGAGTGTTTCATGCTCTGCAGAGTCATACAGGAAACTTGACAGCTCAAAAGCTCCCTGTCCGGTAACCCCGTTAACATTTAAAATAACGGCTTTGGGATTTACATGTTTTACCCTTGAGGCAAAAACTTCCCGCTCAGCCTGTGATACTATATCTCCTTTCGTAATAACAACCACATCGGCAGATTTTAGCATGGGGCCGATTTTTTTCGGGGTATTTACCCCGCTCAAATTATCTATAACGCAAACCGCCGTCACCTCTTTTATATGAGGGGAGCATCTGTTACACAGACCGGCACTTTCACTGATCAAAATATCAAGACCTAACTCTTTACCCCATTTAAAACAGGCTTCCACATTACTGACAAAGTAGTGATCAGGGCACAATGATCCCGAAAGCCCTTTTCTCACCGGGATATCCTTTTTTTCATAAAGCTTGTCATCATCGGTGGAAAGACAGTCGAACTTAACAACCCCGACATTCATTTCACGCTGTTTGAATGCATCAATAACCTTTAAAATCACTGAAGTTTTCCCGGATGAAGGGGGGCCCGAAATTGTCAGAAATTTCATACAGTCACCTCCGAAGCACTCTCCTCAAAAATAGTGTTTACTTCTTTAATAAGTGCATCGATATCGTTGTTATAAATATAGTCCCATCCAAGCCATTTGAATGGAGCATTTTCGGGCAAATTATTGTCAACCTTATTATTCAGAGAGGGAAACAACCCTCTGTGTGAAAGAATCTCCCCGACTTCCGGACTGCCGAGATAATCAGCAATGGGTTTTAATTCTTTTTCTTTATCCCTTTTGGTCAGCATAAAAATCGGTGAAATGATAGCACCGTCGGAAGGCCAGACAACCTTCATTGTTTGGGAGTCTCTCACCATTTTGGTGAAAAAATACGGCATTATCGTAATAACTGGCTTTTCTTCAATTTTTTTACCTGCATTTTTTACCATCTGTGATGGGTGCATAGATTTCATAAGGCTTTTGCCGAGCTTCTCAACACCCTCTTTACCGTAATCTTTATAAATATTGAGCAGAATACCGTTGAAAAGGTCAAAATCTCCGACGGGCAGGGCAACTTTCTGTCTGTACTTTTCGTCAAAAATATCTTCCCACGACTGAGGAACAGGCAAGTCTCCAAGTTCCTGAAGATTAACCATAAAGACCGCCGGAACAACGGAAATAACAGAATAATGTCCCTGCTTGTCTACAATATCCAATCCTTTAAAATCCTCATTTAACTCAAAATCCGTCAGATCCTTGAACACATCATTATTTTTGAACTTTTCCACAGAATCCTTGCCGAAAAAGGCCTCAAAACCAGCCGAGATAAAAACATCCGGCAATTTATCAGCACTATCCACTGTCAGAATATTTTTCAGAAAATCAGCACCCAATGAAGCAGCCTCTAATTTATAATCCACTTTCAAATTGAATTTTTTCTGATAATTTTCCAGAAAATCATCAAATTTCTCCATTAAAGGAACCCTCACAGGACAAGGGAGAAGACCCGTTATATTTATATCGGCATTTTCTTTTCTGGTATCTTTCAGCGTCACATCTACATTGGTTTCGGCTTCTTCTATTTTATCTTCAAGCATCTTTATATATGTTTCCAAATCATACTTCTTGGATTTTAGAGCAGATTCAAGTTTCAGAATTTTGCCGGCTGAATTTAGTTTTTTTTCATCTTCAAACTGGGCAAATCCGTTATTAACAAAAACATCCAGGGTTTGGGGATATTGATTCACAATTTCAAATATTGTCATTTTTCCATTTATTTTATTCATTTAAACCTCCGTTATCTTCTTTATTGTAGGAAGTATAGGGAAAAATTCGACAATTAAATTGATATGAATCAAAAACAGGACAAAAACTTTAAATAAAGGAGATAAATTGCAAAAAAAGCTGTAAGACATAAAACACGAGGTTATAGAAAGTGGTTAGGGGTAGTAGGGGTATTAAAGGCAATTCAGGTGGTTGATTTACCAATATATTATTAAACAAATACACCACTCAACTACTTAACAAATTACAACTTTTCTATCTCACTATTTCACTACTTCTCTTTTTTCAACAACGGGAAACCAAGCTTTTCCCTGCTTTCCACATAACCTTCGGCACAAAGTTTGGCCAGATGCCTCACCCTTCCTATATACCCCGTTCTTTCGGTTACGGAAATTGCATTTCTGGCATCCAGCAGGTTAAATGTATGGCTGCATTTCAAGCAGTAATCATAAGCTGGCAGAACAATACCCTTTTCCACAAGCTGTCTGCATTCTTTTTCATACATCTCGAAAAGCTCAAAAAGCATATCCGTATCGGCTTCTTCAAAATTATATTTCGAAAATTCCACTTCATTTCTATGGAAAACATCACCGTAAGTGAGGTTCTCGTTCCATGCCAAATCAAAAACAGAGTCCACCTTCTGAAGATACATGGCAATTCTTTCTATTCCGTAAGTTATTTCTCCGGAAACAGGTTTTAAATCAAGTCCTCCGGCCTGCTGAAAGTAAGTAAACTGCGTAATCTCCATGCCGTCAAGCCAGACTTCCCAGCCTAATCCCCATGCACCGAGAGTGGGTGATTCCCAGTCATCCTCCACAAACCTTATATCATGCTCCAGCGGGTCTATGCCGAGATAAACGAGACTCTCCAAATACAAATCCTGTATATCCTCCGGCGAAGGTTTGAGAAGAACCTGAAACTGATAATAGTGCTGCAGCCTGTTCGGATTGTCACCATATCTGCCGTCTGTGGGGCGTCTGCTGGGCTCAACATAAGCTGAATTCCATGGTTCGGGCCCGAGACATCTGAGAAAAGTGGCTGGATTAAATGTCCCCGCACCAACTTCTATATCGTAAGGCTGATAAATAATACAGCCTTTTTTAGCCCAAAATTCCTGCAACTTGAGAATAACATCCTGGAAATACATATACTCTCCTTGTTAACTTAAAACATCCGGTTTTACTGTTTTTTCCTTTTGGCTTCCGCTTTCAAAGGCAGCGAATGAAGCTTTATAAATCCCGTTGCATCCGTCTGGTTATAAGCTCCCAAATCGTCATCCATTGAAACTACAAGCTCATCATACAGCGAATCGGAAGATTCTCTTGAAACCGGCACGATATTTCCTTTATAAAGTTCAAGTTTTACTTTTCCGTTGACATATTCCTGGGATTTTTCCGCCATGGCTTTGAGACAATCCAGTTCATCTGTATACCAATATCCTGCGTAAACCAATTGAGCAAAACGGGGCATTAAAGTATCTTTCAGATTTATTACTCCACCGCTCAAAGTCAGCCCTTCAAGATCTCTGTGTGCTTCCATAAGAATCGCAGCTCCCGGTGTTTCATAAACTCCTCTGGATTTCATCCCCACATACCTGCTTTCGACTATATCAATCCTGCCGATACCGTTTCTTCCGCCTATTTTGTTCAGTTCACTGAGCATATCAACCGGCTTTAAAGCTTTGCCGTTAAGCTTAACAGCCTCTCCCTTTTCAAACTCTATCTCAATAACTTCCTTTTCATCCGGTGCATCTTCAGGACTTGTACTAAGCTCAAACATATCCTTCGGCGGTTTTTTAGCCGGATCTTCCAGAATACCGGCCTCAAAACTTATATGCATAAGATTTTCATCGGAGCTCCACGGCTGATCGGAAGTTGCCTTTACAGGGATATTATGTTCGGCTGCAAAATCCATTGCCTCTTTCCTTCCCTTGATTTTATTAAAAAACTCCGGCTCACGCCACGGAACAATAGCTTTCAACTCAGGAGCAAGGGCAGCTGCCGACAGCTCAAACCTTACCTGATCGTTCCCTTTACCTGTTGCCCCATGGGAAATATATTTTGCACCGGTTTTACGGGCTACTTCAACCATCCCCTTTGTAATAACAGGTCTTGCAAGTGATGTACCCAAAAGATATCTGCCTTCATAAACTGCATTGAACTTTACCGACGTGTATACAAATTCCTTTACAAACTCTTCTTTCAGATCTACAACATGAAAATCAACAGCGCCGGAAGCAAATGCTTTCTCTTTTATTTCTTCGTAATCATCCCTCTGTCCTAAATCTGCAACATATGCCACAACATCATAACCTTTAAGATCAAGCCATTTCAGGATTACAGAAGTATCAAGACCTCCGGAATATGCAAGTACCACTTTATCTCTGCTCATCAAAAAACCTCCGGGTCAAATTTACCATTCAAAAAACCTATACTCCATTAACCGCTAATATTCAACATCAAAGTTCAAATGCGTGATGCGTAATGGGTCATGGGTTCAAGGTTCAAAGTTATTTATCGCTTAGCAGTCCACTTTTCCACTTCTCAACTTCTCTGTTCCTCTACATCTCCATCTCACCATCTCACTCTCTCACCAGTAAATTACCCCAGCCCGGCTATTCGAGGATGTCTACAAGGTTGAGCCAGAAATAAACAGCATCGCCAGCCGACTTATCCGAAAGGGAAAAACCCCTGTTATGCAACGGGGCATTATTCTGATTGGTTCTGGTACCCAGTTTGAAAAATATTCCGGGAGTTATCTGTTGATAACATGCAAAATCCTCACCCGTGAGGGAGAGTCTGTCATCATCCATAATTTCCAGTTTTTCCAGAACACGGTTAAGCCTGCCTCCGATCTCTTTTGACAAAGACTTATCATTGTGTACCGGTGAAATACCTTCATGGATATCAACATATGTAAAAACGTTGTGAAAAAGAGAAATGGATTCAGCAAGCACTCTTAAATTATCGTTGATAACAGCTGCTGCTTCATCGTCAAAAAAACGAAAAGTTCCTGAAAGAGTAGCCTTTTCCGGCAGAACATTTGCTATATCCCCTGCCTGCATTTTTCCAACTGACACAAGCGCATTCAGAGTGGGATCAATTTTTCTGGAAACGATATTCTGCAGCCTGCAGACAAAATCCGAGGCTGCCACTACAACGTCACTGCCTTTATGAGGATAAGCTGCATGAGTGGAATCTCCTTTTATTGTCACATCAAAGAAGTTGGCTCCGGCCATCATATTCCCTGTTTTTAAACCTACGACTCCTTTATTCAGCTCAGGATCCACATGTATGCCGTAAACTTCATTTACCCCTTCCATAGCACCGTTCTTTATCATAAAGTTTGCCCCTGAAATATTTTCTTCAGCCGGCTGAAAAATGATTCTCAAATTAACTTTCGGCTTTATTCCTCTGTCAAAGAGAATCTTTACAAGGGAAAGCAGTGCAGCTGTATGCAGATGGTGACCGCATATATGCTTATACTTTTCCCCGCTGGAATCCAAAGGCAGAGCATCTATATCCGCTCTTAACGCAACGGTTTTACTGCTTCCAAAATCCATGTGAAAGAAACACCCCGGCTCAGTCACCTTTATATCATTTACACCGCTTTTGGTAAGGTAATTTACAATATACTCAGTCGTCTTGTATTCTTTAAACGAAGGCTCAGGCATTTTTTCCAAATCGTGCAGTACTTTCATTATTTCTGTTTCATATTCTACCAAAAAATTATAGTCCATAATTTTCCTCAATTTTTTAATAATAAAATCTGTCACCAAAAATGCACGTTTGCCATAAGAGCTTTGCACAATTATTTTGCTGTCACCCTGTAGCATCAGCCCTGGGCTGAAAATTTACCGCAGGTAATCACTTGGTTCAGGGTCTCGTAAATTGTTGATAGTAATAGATCCCGAAACAAGTTCGGGATGACTTTTTTTAGTTATTCAAAGGTCTTTCTAATAACTGTATTACAAAACGACTTTTAGCACCACAAATAAAATTTATCAAGTTGAAACACTATGAATCGTGAGAGAGTGAGATAGTGAGATAGTGAAATGGTGAGGTAGTGAAGTAGAGGTCTAAGTAACTTTGAACGTTGAACCCTGAACATTGAACTTTGAGTTCGTGGCTCTTATGTTGTAAATTCCGGATTTGTATGATAATTTTATATTGAGACATCACAGGAGGAATCTTTTGTCTAAACAGGAACTTTACAGTCAAATTCCCCAGATGCACGAAATCATGGAACAGCTCAGCAGCCATAACTATAACAGAAGTGTCGTTAAATACTGTGCTGACAAAGTCCTTTCAAATCTCCGGGAAAAAATTTCAGAGGGAAAAATCGATATTATCCACAAGGACAAGGTGATAAATAATATAATGTCATCCTGTGAAAACTTTATGCAGGGCTCTATAAAAAATGTGATAAATGCCACAGGCATTGTAATACATACAAATCTCGGTCGCTCTCCTCTATCCGGCGATTTATTTAAAAAAAGCATGGAGACTGTATGCGGATACTCCAATCTTGAGTATGATATTGATGCAGGAAGCAGGGGGGACAGATATCACCACCTCTCTGAATATTTAAAATATCTTACCGGGGCAGAAGATGCTCTTATACTGAACAATAATGCAGCTGCTGTTTTCCTCATACTGAATACATTTGCCGAAAACCGTGAATGCATCGTCTCCAGGGGAGAGCTTGTAGAAATAGGCGGCAGCTTCAGAATACCCGAAGTGATGAGAAAGAGCGGAGCAAAACTGCAGGAAGTAGGCACTACAAACAAAACAAAAATTACCGATTACGAAAATGCGGTCAGTCCCGAAACATCGGTTATTATGAAAGTACACAAAAGTAATTATGTAATAAAAGGATTTACAGAAGAACCCCCGTGTGAACAAATCTGTCAACTGGCTGATAAAAATGATCTGATAAGTTATTATGATTTGGGAAGCGGTTTGATATCCGATTTCGGTCTCAAATTCTGCGATGAGCCTCCGGTGAAAGATGTTATCGATAAAGGTTTCGATTTGGTAAGTTTCAGCGGTGATAAGCTCTTAGGCGGCGTTCAGGCAGGTATCATCGCAGGCAAAAAACATCTGATTGACAAATTAAAAGGAAATCAGCTGATGCGTATGCTGCGGGTGGATAAAATTACACTTTCACTCCTTCAAAATACTTTAAAGGAATATATAAATGAGGATTACGAAAAAATCAGAACACTAAAAATGTTTAATGAAAGTCTGGATTCTTTAAAATCAAGGGGCGATGATCTGGCACGGATTATTAACAATCTGAACCCTGATTTGAGACTGGAAGTAGTCCAGGTCACTTCATTCACCGGCGGTGGCAGCTGTCCGATGCAGGAAATAAACTCCTATGCCGTACAGCTGAATACAGGCAGCATAAGCGAAGCTGAAATTGAAAAACATCTGAGGGAATTCTCCCCGCCCGTTATCTGCCGAACGGCCGATAAGAAGATCATATTAGATCTGCGTACAATTTCTAAAGAGGAATATGAGGATATAGCCGGAGGAATAGATTGGGCCGTCAAAATGTCATTGTAGGAACAGCGGGACATATAGACCACGGCAAATCAGCCCTGGTTGAACGGTTAACGGGAGTTCATCCGGACAGGTTCAAAGAAGAACAGGAAAGAGGCATTACGCTGGATCTCGGATTTGCAGCTCTTGAAATTGATAAAACAACAATCTCTTTTGTGGACGTTCCCGGTCATGAAAAACTCATCAGAAACATGATAGCAGGCGCCACCGGCATAGATATTATTTTATTTGCCGTGGATGCAACTGAAGGTATAAAACCTCAAACCATTGAACATGCTGATATCCTTTCTGTCTTAAATATTGAAACACTGATAGTCGTGCTGACAAAAGCCGATAAAGTGAGTGAAGCCCTGCTAAACAGACGGTTGTCTGAAGCAAGGGAGTTTTTTAACCGATTTACCTACCCTTATAAAAGGTTTCTAACAGTAAGTATATACGATCAGCACTCCATCGATAATCTGAAAAAAACACTGTATGAGTGCTCCGGGTTGATAAGCAGCAAATATACATCCCATGATTTTCTTATGAGAATAGACAGAAGCTTTTCTGTAAAAGGCGCCGGTACTGTTGTAACGGGCAGCTGCATAACCGGTCGGATAAAAACGGGTGATGATATAGAAATACTCCCTGCCGGGATTCAAACAAAAGTGAAAAACATACAGGTACATTCAAAAAATTCCCTTTCAGCTTCTGCAGGAGACAGAGCGGCATTAAACGTTACAGGAGTGGATAAGGGCAACGTTCACCGGGGAGATATAGCGGCGGCTCCGAAAGTGTTTTCACCTGCGGCATCTTTTTATGCGAGGCTAAAGACATTCAGCAGTATATCAAAAAGAGATGTTATAAAACATAATAAATCATACAGATTTCTTATAGGCACCTATGCGGGAGAAGCCAAAATTATACTGCTGGGAAAAAAATCATTAAATGCCGGCGAAAGTGCACTATGTAAAATTGTCCCTGATAAACCTTATACTCCTCTATTCGGTGAAGCATTCTTTCTACGGAGTCTAAGCCCTCAGATTACCGTTGCAGGCGGAAGGGTTTTGTCCATAACCAATTTCGGTCTGGCTAAAAATAACCTGGTCACTTTCCTCAGCTGTATGGAAAACGGGAAAACTGAAGAAGCTTTCAAAGTACTGGAAACCAACATTGAAGGGACATTCGATATCCCGACTCTGATACAGTTTACGGATAAAAAAAGCGACGAGATAAAACATCTTATAAAAAAATATTTTATTTCAGCCGGCAGAACAGTGACACCCGGAAAATACTTTTCAAAAATAACAGATATGGCAAAAGAGGAGATATATTCCGGCAAAACAGTATCGCTGAGCGGCTATCACAAATATTTTAAAAACAGTGAAAATATCTGGAAGATATTCAGGGAAAATCTCATACGCCTGGCTGAAAAAAACGGTTATACATACGAAAACGAAAAAATTTTTAAAAAGAGAAAGTCGGAACACGAAAAACTTGCTGATGAAATCTATGAAAAAATGTCTCAGGACGTATCCCTCAGCAATGCCGCAAATTTATCAAGCTTCTTAAATATTCCCGAAAAAGCGGCGGCAAATGCACTCACCATACTGGCTAACAAAGGAAAAGTCAAAAAGCTGGATGAAAAAAATTTCATCAGAACGGATATTTTTGATGATTTTATTCAGCTTGCTGTAAAAACCGCAAAGAAAGAGCAGTACATCGATCTGAAGAAAGCAAAAACAATCATTGAGGCACCGCGGAAAATCCTTATCCCTTTAATCGAACAGCTTGACAAAACGGGTTTATTTACTAATAAAGATAACAAACGGTATTTAAAGGGGGATGAAACTGCAGAATTTTGATTTGATAGAGCAGTACCTCGCTTTAAAAAGTATCAAAGGTATCTCAGATAATTCAATAAATTCTCTTGTCAGGAAAACGGGCAGCCTTGATGGTGTTTTCAATATGGACTCAGAAACATTAAGCAATGCCGGTTTCAGCAGCAGTCAAATCGGCTCAATTAAGAACTACTCTGTAGAGAAAACATTTCTCAAAAATGAACTGGAAAAAATCAGAAAATATAAAATAAGAATGATTCTCCGGGAAGATGATCTTTATCCGGCTTTGTTAAAGGAAATAAATTCTCCTCCTGCTTATCTGTATACATACGGAGATATCAGTGTACTGGAGAATCCGTCCATTGCAGTTGTAGGGGCAAGGAAATGCAGTAAAAGCGCTAAAGAATTCGCATTTGAACTATCAGTTGAACTTGCGGAAATCGGATTTAATGTCGTAAGCGGTTTTGCTGCCGGTATAGATATCAATGCCCATCTCGGTGCAATTAGCAAAGGGCACACAACAGCCGTTTTTGGCAACGGTCTGTTAAAGGTTTATCCCGGCTACAACAAAAAGTATATGAAAGATATTCTGAAAAACGGCTGCATAATCTCCGAGTTTCCTCTTGAAGAGGAGCCTCTGGCAATCAATTTCCCAAAAAGAAACAGAATCATAAGCGGTTTGTCACTGGGAGTAATTGTAGTGGAAGCTTCGGAAAAAAGCGGCTCACTTATTACTGCACGCTATGCTGTTGAAAATAACAGAGAGGTATTTGCCGTACCGGCATGGCCGAAAAATCACAACAGCGCCACAAACAAACTCCTGAAAAACGGAGCAAAATTAACGGAAAATTATATGGATGTTGTGGAGGAGTTTACAAGATTCCTAAATTTTCCAAAAATGGTTGACAATAAAGATGATGACTATAATATTAATTTTGACTCGGGCGAAGAAAAGGAAATTTATAATATTTTAAAAACTGAACCGCTTTCAATAGACGAAATCTGCATGCATTCCGGTAAAAATGCTCCCACGGTAATCACTACTTTATCAGGGATGGAATTAAAAGGTATGGTTCAGTACGATATGGACGGCAAATACTCAGTCAGGAGGATTTAAATGGATAAAATTGTTATAGCCTTAAATCTTATAATAGATTACATAGATACAGACGAAATAGTGAGTGAAAAGGATATTACCGACTATCTTCAGAATACAGGTTTTGATGATTATGAAATAAGACAGACTCTTTCCATATTGAATTTCGGTGTTTACGACTCCCCGAAAGCTATGCGTATTTTCACTGTACCTGAGAAAAACAAAATTACGGAAAAAGCTCTCCAGTATCTTCAGAAACTCAATATGGCGGGAATTCTGGATTTTATTACACTTGATGAAATCATCGACAAATCACTGGAATCCTCAGATCAGAAAATCGACGTGGAGCAGATAAAACAGATAGCTCTTTACACTCTGCTTGAAAAAAAATCCTACATATTTAAGAACGACTACGAAAGAGACGAAGAAGATTATTATATACAGTAACAGGAAATCCAGCCTGATTCACATTATTTTAGAGGACGGGGTGCAGCTTCTATGTCAAATGTAAAATCAAATCAATCCCCACAAAAAAAGGGAAAAAATCTTGTTATTGTTGAATCTCCCGCCAAAGCTAGAACAATTGAGCGGTATCTTGGCAGGGATTTCACGGTAATGGCAAGTGTCGGACATGTAAGGGATCTGCCCAAAAATGAGTTGGGAGTTGAGATCGAAGATAACTTCACACCAAAATACAAAACAATAAAAGGCAAGAAAAAAATAATAGATGCACTGAAATCTGCAGCCAAAGAGGCGGATAAAATCTATCTTGCAACTGACCCGGACAGAGAAGGTGAAGCTATAGCCTGGCATATTGCTACCGCATTGAAAACAAAAGCGGATAATACATACCGTGTCCAGTTTAACGAAATTACAAAACAGGGAGTAAACGAAGGCATAAAAGAGCCCGGCAGAATTAATATGAACAGGGTGAATGCCCAGCAGTCCAGAAGAATTCTTGACAGGCTTGTCGGCTACAAGGTCAGCCCTCTTCTATGGAAACCTTTAAAATACGGTCTGTCTGCGGGAAGAGTCCAGTCCGTTGCCTTGAGACTGATATGCGAGCGTGAAGAGGAGATTGAAAAGTTTGTACCAAAGGAATACTGGACATTGGACGGATATTTTGAAAAATCCGCAGGCGCACCGGAGTCAAAAGGGGAAGCTGTAAAAGCACGGCTGGAAAAGAAAAACGGAAAGAAAATCGAAATACCTGATGAAAAAAAAGTAAGGGAAATTCTCAGTGACTTAGAAAACAAAGAAGCGAAAGTGACTGATGTCGCAAAAAAGGAACTCAGACAGTCCCCCGCTGCTCCTTTCATAACATCCACATTACAACAGGATGCCAACAGAAAACTGGGATTTACAGCTAAGAAAACCATGATGCTTGCCCAGCAGCTTTATGAAGGTATTTCTCTGGGCAATGAAGGGCCTGTGGGCCTGATCACTTATATGAGAACAGATTCCACAAGGGTATCTTCGGAATCTGTAAAGCAGGCTAAAACTTTTATCACAAAACACTTCGGTGAAAAATTTCTCGGCAAGGGGCGCTCTGCAAAATCACAAAAAAAGAAAGCGGGTACACAGGACGCTCATGAGGCAATCCGCCCGACGAATGTTGACAAATCACCTGATAATATTAAGAATTTTCTCACCAATGATCAGTACAAGCTTTATAAGCTTATATGGGATCGTTTTGTGGCAAGCCAGATGGCGCCGGCGCTATTTGATCAGAGCACCATTACCATTACCGTTGGCGATTACGAATTTATCACAAAAGGGAAAATACTTAAATTCCCAGGTTTTATGAAGCTGTATGTTGAATCCAAAGAAAACGGTGAGAATAACGAAGATTCTATTATATATGATGTTACAAAGGATGAAAAACTGGAAGTAAAAAACTATGAGGAAAAACAGCACTTCACGTCCCCTCCTCCGAGATATTCCGAAGCACGGCTTGTAAAAACTTTAGAACAAAAAGGTATAGGCCGCCCCAGTACATATGCATCGATAATTTCCACGATTATCGAAAGAAACTATGTTCTCCTTGAGGAAAAGAAATTCAGACCCACTGAATTGGGAAGAATTGTCAACAAGCTGTTGATTTCAAATTTCACAAATCTTTTCAATGCGGAATTTACGGCGGAAATGGAAAAAGAACTGGATCAGGTGGAATCCGGAAGCAAGGAATGGGTGGAACTGCTGAATGAATTTTATAAAGATTTCAGAAAAGAACTCGATAAGGCCGAAGATAAATTTGATGCAGATCTCACAATCGACGAAAAGTGTCCGAAATGCGACAAAAAGTTAATTATAAAATACGGTAAAAACGGCTCATTTATTGCCTGTTCCGGCTATCCTGACTGCAGATTTTCATGTAATTTTGAAAGGGATGAAAACGGTAAAATCAAACTGACCGATGAAAAAAACGGCAAATCCACAGGATTGAAGTGTGAAAAATGCGGAAGCGAACTTGTCATCAAGCAAAGCAGATACGGCGAAATACTGGCATGTTCGGCTTATCCTGATTGCAAAAATATAAAAAGTTTCCTTCGTTTAAATGATGGGACTCTGAAAGTAATAGAGCCCGGCGAGAAATTAGAGGACAAATGTCCCAAATGTGAATCCGAACTGGTTGTAAAAAGCGGCAAAAACGGTATATTTGCAGCCTGTAGTTCATACCCTGATTGCAACTATACTGCAAATATCAAAGTGGATGAAGATGGTAATTTAAAACCTCAGATACTTAAAATCGATACGGTTAAATGCGAAAAGTGTGATGCGGAAATGGTTTTAAAACGAAGCAGAAGAGGTTCTTTTTTCGCATGCCCCAACTACCCCGACTGCAAGAACACCAAAGCTGCCGTTACAAATGAAGACGGACTGGTTACTGTAAAACAGAAAAAAGCCAAGTCAAACACCGAATAATGAGAAACAATGTCAAGACAATAACCATTATCGGCGGCGGCCTGGCCGGCACGGAAGCCGCGTATCAGCTGGCTGAACACGGGTTTAATGTAAAGCTTTATGAAATGCGCCCCGATAAAATGACTCCCGCCCACTCCACTGGTTTCCTGGGAGAGCTTGTTTGCTCAAACTCTCTCAAATCAGAATCACTTTCCACCGGCAGCGGCCTTTTGAAAGCAGAGCTTGATAAACTGGGCAGTATTATTATTAAAACTGCTCAAGAAACAAGAGTTCCCGCCGGAAATTCTCTTGCCGTTGACAGACAGGCACTTGCCAGACAACTCACAGAAATTATAAAGCAGCATGAAAACATTGAGATAATAAATGAAGAAATAAAAGATATTCCTGCAGACAGGCCTTTAATAATCGCCACAGGCCCGCTGACTTCCGACTCATTTGCCCAGACTCTAATGAAAAAACTGGTATCAGAGGAATTATTTTTTTACGATGCAATTGCCCCTGTTATAAGTGCCGATTCAATCGATTATAACCACTGCTTCTTTAAAAGCCGTTATGACAAGGGTGAGGCAGACTATTTAAACTGCCCCTTAGACAAAGAAACTTTTGAACTTTTTTATAACGAGCTTTTGGATGCGGAGAAAGTGCCGTTAAAAGATTTTGAGGAAGCTTCCGTATTTGAAGCCTGTATGCCTCTTGAAGAAATGGCTGAAAGGGGCGAAAAAACACTCACTTTCGGCCCGTTAAAGCCTGTAGGTCTCGACCACCCGGATACCGGCGATAAATACTATGCTGTTCTTCAGCTTAGAAAGGAAAATAAAGAAGGTACAGCATATAATCTTGTAGGATGTCAGACAAAGATGAAAATTCCCGAGCAGAAACGTGTTTTCAGAATAATACCTGCTTTAAGAAATGCTGAATTTCTCAGATACGGCTCCATCCACAGGAATACATATATTAACTCACCCCTTTATCTTGCAAATAATTACAGGATGAGAGAACGATACATCTATTTCGCAGGACAGATAACAGGTGTGGAAGGTTACATTGAATCGATAGCAAGCGGCTTAACCGCTGCATACGATCTGATATTCAGGCTGCTTTTGGACAAACAGCTAAACTTTCCTGAAACCACTGCACTTTCAGCCCTGCAGCGTTATGTTCAGGAGTATAAAAACAAATACGCCCCTTCGAACTTTCATTTCGGTCTGCTTCCCCGGCTTGAAGAAAAAATCAAAAAGAAGAAATTAAAAAAAGAGAAGCTGAGCGAGAGGTCACTGAAGGATCTTCAAAGATACTGGGTGGATAACTATGAGAATCGGCAGAGCAGTAGATAAGTTTTTATACTTTCTCCAAAATGAGAAAAACTGCAGTAAACATACCATTAAATCCTATTCAAAAGATCTGAACGATTTTATAGATTATCTGCAGGATGAAAATATCCGAATAAATGAAATCGACTTTTTTCTGCTCAGAGGTTTCATCGCCGGTTGTTATGAAAGGAAACTGGCAAAAGCCACTGTGGAGAGAAAAATATCAACAATAAAATCATTTTACAAGTTCCTCACTATGAGAAAAATCATTGAAGATAACACAGCCAAACCGCTAAAATTCCCAAAAAAGGAGCAGAAATCCTTTAACATTTTTAATATCGACGACCTTTTCAATCTTCTGGAGGCACCTGATAAAGAATCCGCCGCCGGTTTAAGGGATGCTCTGATTCTGGAGCTTTTATATGCAACCGGGGTAAGAATCTCCGAACTTGTGGGCATAGAGATATCCGATATCGATTTCAGCGGTAAAAGACTGAGAGTGATGGGAAAAGGAAAAAAAGAACGCATAATACCGTTGGCCGATATTCATCTAAAAATGATAAAGGATTACAGCAAAAACAAAGATAAAATTCCTAAAAACAGAACAGTAAAAACCCCGCGCCTTTTTATAAACAAATTTGGAATGGCTTTAACTGACAGAAGTGTAAGAAGAATTGTGGATAAATATCTGAAAATATCAGGACTACCATCAAATTTCAGTCCGCATGATTTCAGGCACTCTTTTGCAACCCATATGCTTGAAGGCGGAGCAGATTTAAGAACAATTCAGGAACTGCTCGGTCACAGCAGCCTCTCAACAACCCAAAAATATACCCATCTGAATCTCTCTGAGCTGTTAAAGATTTACGACAAAACACATCCGAAATCAAAATAAAGGTACCGTGATGCGTCATGGATGACTGGTTCAAGGTTAGTGAAAGTGAAATAGTTATTTATTGTTATTAATGATTATTCCTTGTGTAAGGCCTGCCCTGCTTGACCTGTTAAATATAAAAAAATTTGTACAGGGTGAAATAATCAAAATTGGTGAAAGTACTAAAAACTCAGCACTCAGAACTTAACACTTAACACTTAACACTTAACACTTAGCACTTAGCACTTAATACCAACATCCTATTCAAATACAATATAATGATCAGACAGATCCGCAGCTTCACCGATTATACAGCTGTCTTTATAACCGCTTCTTTTTAATTCATTAACCAGCTCATCCGCGTACTTCCTATTTACCCCGATAAGCAGACCACCCGAAGTCTGAGGATCAAACATAAGCATTTCTTTATTTCTATGATTTTCACTGAAAGAATAATGGTGGGCAACAAACTGTCTGTTATGATAGGCACCTGCAGGGATTATTCCCATTTCGGCGTAATTCAGAGCACCCTCAATTACAGGGATTTTTTCAGTAAAGAAATTTATGCTGCAACCCGAAAATTTAGACATTTCCAAAGCATGTCCGGCCAGACCGTAACCCGTTATATCGGTGCATGCAGACACCGGATAATTTTTGATAATCTCAGATGCTTTTTGGTTTGATAAAAGCATAAGCTCGGTTACATCTGATATTTCATCTTCCTCAGCCATTTCCCCTTTAATTGCTGTTGTTATAATACCGATTCCCAAAGGCTTCGTGTATACCAGCGCATCCCCGGGTTTAAGAGTGTTATTTTTCAATATCTTCCCGTCATCAATCATACCTGTAACAGAAAGGCCGAATTTCACCTCGTTGTCTTCAAGAGTATGCCCGCCGACAAGTACACAGCCGATTTTCCCAAGCTCATCGCAGGCTCCCTGCATAATCTCATGCATTATGCTGCCGGCAATATCACAGTTGTACATTAACAGCGTCATAGCCGTCAGAGGTTTCCCCCCCATTGCATAAAGATCACTCAACGAGTTAACCGCCGCTATTCTGCCGAAGTTATAGGGCTCATCAACCACAGGTGTAATAACATCAATACTTTGCACCAGGTATTTGTTTTCAGCAATTTTATACACACCGGCATCATCGCTGGTTTCAAATCCAACCAGCAGGTTATCGTCTTTATAAACCTTCAAGCCTTCGAGTGTCTTCTGCAGGTCCTCCGGACCTATTTTAGCCGCTCAGCCTGCAGCTTTTGCCAGATGTGTCAATTTAATCATCTTACAACCTTATCACCTTATCCGCATCGAACAGCTTCTTCATTACCGTATAAGCATCGGTAACTTCTCCGACCTGCAAATCATCCTCCAGGTTAAAATATTCCAGGCATGTACCGCAGCTTAAAATGTTTACCCCCTTTAGCTGTTGCAACGCTTTTATTGTTTCGTCATTTGTGGTGGTTAAAAAAACACCGCTGTTAACGAAAATAATTGTTTTAGGCAGATAATCCATATTTTCTATATTTTTAATAAAATTATCCATCAGTTTCTTGCCAAGATCGCAGTCGCCGCTTCCGATAGACTCGCTGCCTACATATAAAACAACTTTTGTACTATCAGTCTTTCCGGACTGATTTGCTGCAGGAATGGAACATGTAAATCCTTTTGCAATTTCAATCGTAAATTCACCGTTTTTTTCACTTACATCAGCCGAAAATCCCTGGCTCTGTGCAAATTTTAAAACATTATCCCTGGATATCTCAGAATCCAGCAGTATTGTAACAATCCCTTCTTCAAGAGAATCCAGAGCTTTCTTAGTCATTATCACCGGTTTTGGACATTCTTTGCCTCTGGCATCAACATTCATGATAACCCCTGGTATTTCTTAATACAGTTTTATGATTAACGCCAAAAAGAAACCGCCCGCTTGACGCAGACGGTTTTAATAATTTTTCAAATTTACTTATTAAGATCTTTACAGCCTTTGTATATAAACTCAAAGAGTTCTTCAATTTCATCAACCTCAAGGCACGAAAAAGCAATTCTCAGATCAGTTTTGTTGACTGATATTGTTCCCACGCCGTATTTATCCAACAAATGGATACGAAGTTTTTCAGCGTCTACATTTTTTAATTCCAGACACATAAAATATCCGGAATTAAAAGGATAATATACAAATTCATCGTCATATTTACCGCTGTCCAGAACCTCCTTTACTTTCAATGCTCTTTTCTGCATTACATCATACTTTTTCTGCTTGTCCTTATAAAAATCAGGATGGGATAATGCCCGTAAAACAAATGTCTGCGAAGGATGAGGACAATTGGAGATTGTCGCACGTATTATGCCCCCGACCTTCTTTTCAAGAGCTGTAAAAGTCTTCGGCATATCTTCCCCGGAAGTGCTGCCGAAAGTTATAAAACCTACTCTGAACCCCCAGACATACTCTTCTTTTGTGGCACCATCCAGTTTGATAGGCAGGAGATTTTGGCTTCTTCCCGCAAGATATCCGAAAAGAGACTCTTTTAAGGTATCTTCATAAAAAAGACCGAAATATGCATCATCAGTCACTGCAACTATTTTAACACCGCTTTCCGCAATCTTAACCAATCCGTCAGCAATCTGCTCACCTTCCTTTACTGTAGGCATATAGCCTGCCGGATTATTGGGAAAATTCAGGAGCACAACAGCTTTACCGTTAATCTTACCGCATTCTTCCACCTTTTTAAGCATGGCATCAACATTAAAGGATCCTTCAGGAGTAAATGTGCTATAAGTGCTTATTTCCGCCCCTCTGCGAACGGTATAGGTCAACCTGTAATTTCCCCAGAATTTGTCAGGCAGCACAACTGAATCCCCTTTATCAACAAACAGATCAGCAACAATGCTTAGTCCGTGGGTGAGTGCATTGGTAACAACGGGGTTACTTGTGTATACGCCCTCCATTCTGGGGTTTTCCTTAAACATCTTCTTTTTCCACTCTTTCCTGAGCTCCGGCTTGCCTGTTGCAGGGGCATAGGGAAAAATATCTGCAGGTTTAAAATCCTTTAAAGGTTCATACATACAGTCCAGATACATAGGGCCGTTATTTTCCGTAGCAATCCCGATTGTAGCATTATATTTTGTAGCCTTTTCTTTCGCTTCAGCCGATTGGGTCAAAATGCCCTTTGGAAAGAAAATATTTTTTCCCAAATCTGAAAACATTTCAACTATAGTGGGGTTTTCTTCTGCGATCATTTCATTAAGTTCTTGAGCTAACGGGTTCATATAAAACCTCCTGATTTTTTAACTGCACATATATATAAATTATATTTTAACACATGTAAACTGCCTGTTTCAATTAAAGAAGGGAATTTAATGAATGTTATCTCACGGAAAATAAGAAATAAAAGGTTTAGTGCCCTGAACAGCTAAATTATACAAATCTGCAAAAGGGCTGTTCTTTCCTCTCATGGGTAAACACAATCTGCCATAACTGAAGATGTCTTGCCCTGAAGCCGCCTGCAGATGAAAGAAGATAATACTCCCACATGCGCTTGAATGTTTCGTCATAGTCGTTTTCAAGCTTTCGCCACGAATTAAGAAAATTATTATGCCAATGCATAAGGGTTCTGTCATAATGAGGGCCGAAATTGTGCACATCTTCAATAACGAAGCGATTTTCAGCAGCCCTTGCAATCTGTGCTATACTGGGCAGGCTGCCGTTGGGAAAAATATATTTATTCACCCACGGATCACAGTTCACCGATGACGTGTTGGATCCAATTGTGTGCAGTAAAAATATACCATCAGGCTTCATGCATCTTTTTACAGTATCCATAAACTCTTTGTGATTTTTTGGCCCTACATGTTCAAACATGCCTATAGATACAACTTTGTCAAATTTTCCTTTAATCTCTCTGTAATCGGAATTTACTATTTCCACGGGCAAATCCCTGCAAAGCTCTCTTCCATACTCAATCTGCCTTTCGGAAATATTTACACCGACAACTTTGCATCCATAGTTCTCAGCAGCGTATTTGGCAAATCCGCCCCATCCGCACCCGATATCCAGAAGAGTATCTTTTTCATTTAATTGCAGCTTCTTACAGGTAAGATCCATTTTGTTTTTTTGCGCAGTCTCCAGATCTTCCTTGTTGTAAAAATATCCGCAGCTATACTGCATATAAGGATCCAGGAAAGATTCAAAAAGTTTGTTCCCAAGATCATAATGTCTTTCAGCAATTATGCGTGCTCTTGAAGAGGACTGTCTGTTAAAAACCAATGAGGGCAAAATATATAGAAAATCTCTGAAATTTTCCTTTATTTCTGTATGCAGGTTATGGGTTAATATTTTGTTAATAAATTCATCCGGAGCTTCACAATCCCACCATTTAAGCATGTAACCTTCGCCAAGAGCGAGATTCTTGCGAAGCAAGACATCCTTGAAAAGCTGCTCGTTATGAACAGTAATGTCCCAAGGTTTGTCTCCATTGATAGTAATATCAGCTTTTTCAAGAATTGAGGACACAAATTCTTCAGCGTTTTTCATATTCCACCTGCAACTTCCTTATTTTATCAATGTTATAAAATTATTGTCAACAGAAGTTTGTTTTCCGCTAAACACATGCTCTTAAAACACTTTGTAAAAATAACAGTATTTGCCCTGCCAAAGAACACATATTTTCTCTTGCTTTTTTAAGTCAAATCATTTATCGTATTTTTACGATAAATAAGTGAAGGTAATAGTATGATAAAAAAAGATAAATTCAGCGGAGATGAAATACAACTGGCCGCCATTGCCAAAGCTCTTGGTCATCCGGCGAGAATTCAGATCATTAAATTTCTTGCGGAATCCGGAGAATGTATGTGCGGCCGGATTGTCGATGTGTTACCTTTGTCCCAGGCTACAGTATCTCAGCATCTTCGCACACTAAAAAACGCCGGTCTGATAAAAGGAAATATTGAAGGCCAAAGGGTATGTTACTGCATTGACGAAAAAGCGTTTAAACTGTTTGAGAATGAAATAAACGCTTTCCTGAAGAATATAACTCTTAACAATACATGTAAAAATGGAGGTATTAAATGTCAGACAAGCTAAAAGAACTTATTAAAAACAAATACGGCGAAATAACCCGCCAGTCGGATTCCTGCTGTTCTTCCGGCGGATGCGGCTGTGAACCAATGGTATCCGGAGAAGACTATGCAACCCAACCCGGATACACGGAAGATGCCGATTTTGGTTTAGGATGCGGTATCCCCACACGTTTCATAAATATACAACAAGGCGATTTAATTGTAGACCTCGGTTCAGGTGCAGGAAACGATCTTTTTATTGCCCGCAGATTTACTGGAGAAAAGGGGTATTGTATAGGAATAGACATGACGGAAGAGATGCTGAAAAAAGCCGAAGAAAACAAAAAGAAATTAGGCTACAAAAACGTTGAATTCCGTTTGGGTGATATAGAAAATATCCCTGTGGATAAAAATACAGCCGATATTGTCATGAGCAATTGTGTCATCAACCTTGTTCCGGACAAAAACAAGGCGTTCCAGGAAATCTACCGTATTTTAAAGCCGGGCGGGAAATTCTGTATTTCCGATATCGTCATCGAAGGGGAAATGCCCGTTGAAATAAGAAGTTCTGTTGAAATGTATGTGGGATGTGTTGCCGGTGCAATAAGTAAAAATGAATATCTGGATATAATAAAAAGTGCAGGATTCAGTGATGGGGAAATAGTTGAGTTAAAAAAGCTTAATTCAAAAATCCCGGAAATTGAACGCCTGGAATTAAACAAGGATGAAAATTTTGGAGTATTCAGCGCAACTTTTTTAGGCGAAAAATAATACATTAAAATTTTTAATTAAGGAGAGCGTGACGTAAAATGCTATGGTACCAAGTTGCAGTCAAAAAAGTAACAAACTTATCAGTATTAAGTACTAAGTTTTAAGCACTAAGTTTACACCTTTAATACCACATTGTAGTCAAAAGAGTAATAAAATTTAGTAGGATATACTTGCTTTTTGGAACTGGCGTATTATTTTTTGGTGAAATGGTGAAGTAGTAAGGTAGAAAAGTATTTATTGGATGCCCGCTGAACCAATACACCAATAGCCAATACAATTAAAGTTCCGGTTTTTGTTTTGCAAATAATTTCTTCAAGACTGGTGGTACAATTGCAAATAATCCCAGCACTGTAAAAGCCAGAATTACTTTCGTACTGAATATCTCCCCCGGACTGTCAATACTGCCCAGATTGCGCCCAGCGTATGTATAGACCAAAGAACCGGGTAAGATTCCCAAAGACGTAGTCCAGAAAAAAGTCCAGATTCTTATGTTTGTAAGTCCTGCCAGAAAATTGATCAGAAAAAAAGGGAAAACGGGTATTAACCTGAGCGTCAACAGATAATAATGTCCGTTGGTTTTAAGTTCTACGTTGAATCTCTTTAAACTTTCTGCATATTTTTCCTGAATTTTGCCACCCAGCAGATATCTCGCAACAATAAAAGCCATGAGCGCACCTGCTGTTGCCCCTATGTTTACATAAAATACACCCGGAAATACATTAAACAGCATCCCGCCGCCTAATGATAGAATAGCTGCACCCGGTAATGAAAATGTTATGGCAAAAAAATAAATAAGGATAAAGGATATTGAAGAAGCAAAATAATTGTTTTCTACCATTAGTAACAGTCTGTTTTTGTTTTTAATGATATTTTCGAAAGTCAGATAATCCGCCAGAGGAGAGTTTCTCAGTATGATTATCGCCGCAATAAACAATATTATTATAACTGTTTTTTTATTCATCAAAATTTTCATCATTTTTTCCTTACTTATATTGGCATATTGGTATATTTGTGTATTTGTTTATTGGTTGAGTAGTTGAGTGGGAATTCAACATTGACCCCTACTACCCATAATACCCATACTACTTCCAAGAACCTCTAATAACCTCTTTTCACTTAAACTTCTTAATTAACTTAACAAAGAAATTATTGTTTATTTTGTGAATATATGCGGCTCTTGCAAGATATTTCAAACACTGCGCATAGGTGGGATAAGTAAAAATTATTCTGTCCAGCCTGTAAAGCGGTACATTGTTATCCATCGCAATCTGAACCGCCGCTATTATCTCCCCGGCACGCTCTGAAAGAATCGTCGCACCAAGAATTTTGTATGACTTATCCGTAAAAATTTTGGCCATCCCGGTATTTGTACCATCTGTTACAGCCCTGTCCAGACTATCAAAGGGAAATCTGAATGTCAGAAAATTTTCTCCGTATTTCTGTTTTGCTTGGACAGCTGACAATCCCGTTTTAGCCAGTTCAGGTTCGGTATATGTACACCAGCCCAGTGTTTTGTAATTAATACTCTTTTTCACAGGCAGAAACATATTCTGAACAGCAATAATAGCATGGTTTTCGGCCAGGTGAGTAAATTTATAGGGAGCCACAACATCCCCGGCGGCATAAATATTCTTGTTATCCGTCTGAAGCTGGTTATTAACATGAACCCCTTTCTTATCGAAGCTGACTCCGCATTTTTCCAGATTCATATCAAAAATATTTGGTTTTCTCCCCGTTGCCACCAACAAACTTTCCGAGCAAATACCAAAATTTTCACCTTTTTTCTCCACAATGCACTGTATACCATTTTTTTCTTTTTTTAGCTCTTTAACTTCTGTCTCCAGATAGAAATTTATCCCTTCGTTTTCCATCGTTTTTTGAAGAATTCCGGTCAATTCGCTGTCATCGTTGAAAAGTATTCTGTCACTCATCTCCACCACATTAACACTGACTCCTAAACGTCTGAAAGCAAAAGCCATCTCTATCCCTATGGGACCGCCGCCCAGAATAGTAATGGATTCAGGAGGTTTTTCAATCTCGAAGACACTCTCATTTGTAAGATATTTCACATCTTCTATCCCGGCTATCGGAGGAACAAATGCGGAAGAGCCTGTAGCAATCAAAAATTTTTTAGCGGTATAACTATTGTCATTAAGCCTTATGGAATTTTCATTCTTGAAAAAAGGCTCTCCTGTTACTACGTCAATCCCTTCATTTTGGAAAACTTCCGGTGTCTCCCCTGAATAAACATCGGCTCTTAATTTCCGCACATGCCCAAACACCGAATCAGCATTATCAAAATAACCTTTTATTCCGTAATCATCTGCGTCCTGTATATGTTTTGCAACAGAAGCAGATTTCAGAAGTGTTTTGCTGGGTACACATCCGTACCATGTGCAGTCACCTCCAAGGTAACGTTTTTCCACAAGGAGTACACTTTTCCCCAGCCCTTTCGCAAGTTTGGCCCCAACGAGTCCCGCCGAGCCTCCGCCCAGCACAATCAAGTCATAAGTTTTCATACATTTGCTCCACAAAAGAAGATAGTTGTTTATCATATTTCATTTCATTTTTAAGATCTTCCAATGTATCCACATCGTTCAATGTTTCCAATAACTGAACACTTCCGGATTCATTTATCTTTTGCAGTGTATCAGAATAAACATCAGGGCCACTCCATTTTATACCCTCAAAGATATCCTTCTTCAAAAAGCCTTTCTGCATACCTATCAGATAATAACCGCCGTCATTCGATCCACCCAGACAGTAATGATAATTTCTGAGTGATTCCTCACCGTATTTTATCAGGTTTTCGGAAATTCCCGGAATATCACTGCCCATAAGCAAAGCACAGTCAAAAGTCTTTTCTGAAAATATCTTTTCAAAAGCATTATACATTCTTTCCCCCAGACTTTCTCCCGTCTGAGTTTTTATGTTCTTATATCCGGAAATTTTTGCAAATTTTTCCACATTCTCTTTTCCGGAAACAAACCAGTAAACATCCTCAATATTTTTCAATTCAGAAAACAACCTGTTTAGTAAAAATCTATAAATTTCCACCGCAAAGTTGTCTGATGAATCAGAAGCCAATCTCGTTTTAACATTTCCGGCCTCAGGATATTTCACAAATACAATCTTTGCACATTTCAACAGCAGCATCCTTTATCTGTATTATCAACATTCTCTTTACCCTGTATTTTTCCTCCGCAATCCTCAAACGCTCCGAAATGCTCATCAAAATCACCTATAATTGTAAAATAATTTCTAAATCTGGATTTGCTGAGCATAAGAGCTGTGTTGCCGCAAACCCTCTCGGGCTTATTTTTTTCAAAAACATGTTCTTCATCCAGAATAAATTTGTTTTCCGAATATTTCAGCTCGCCTTTGTATATTGCCACATGCCCGTAATCTTCACAGGCATCCTCCAGTCCATCAATTTTAAACAGTCTGTATGTAACGGAATAAAATCTTGCATTTCCCACAAGGTCTTTAACCTTTTTATTTGTAATCTCAATCTCACGGAAATTCATAACCCTTGGATCATTAAACCCCGCCTTGCGCGCAAGCCTCATAAAATCATTTATATAAAGAGCTCCGCCAAGACATTCCGCATAAAGAAGATCATTTTTTCTGATATCATCCGGCAGTCTCCTGTCGGCATAAACATCTGAAAAGTAAAACTCACCGCCGTTTTTCAGCATACGATAAATATCATCCAAAACCCTCCCCTTATCCTCAGTCAGGTTTATCACACAGTTGGATATAACCACATCGGCAGAACCGGAATAAACATATTCCAATGCATTTTCTATATAATCATGCACAAATTTTACATTTTTGTTTTCATATCCGAAAGCTTTCATCTGGGTATTGACATATTTTCGGGCCACATCTATCTGCTCATTCGTCATGTCTATACCGAGCACTCTTCCATGTTCTCCTGCAAGTTTGGATATTATATAAGAATCTCTTCCTGTGCCGCAGCCCAAATCAACCACACTGCACCCTTCCAGATGCAGAGGAATTGGAGATCCGCAACCGTAGAATTTCATCTGGATTTCATCGGCAATCAACGGAGAAATATCTTTCACATATTCGGGAATATCGTCGAGATCGCAACATGCAGTAGTTTTAAGATCGTTTGAGGAGCTCAGAGTACTGCCGTAATAGCCTTTAACCACCTCTTCCGTGTCAAAACTTTTCAATTCACCGTGGCAGCTGCTCCCCCTGTTAACAGTACAGGCAAGGCAGTGCTCTCCTACAATAATTTCAGATTCGAAATTATCCGGGTCAATATCCCAGAAATAAACGTCCTCAAATCCCTTTACAGGTATCCTTAGTGCATAATTAAAGTCACAATCGTAAATTCTGCCGTCATGACCGACAGTCAGCAAACTCCGGCACATTACGTTTTGCCATGTGGCTTTGTTATGATTACTGAAAAGCAGATCGATATAATTTTCATACCGGTTGTTCTTTACAAGATAATCCCGAAAACGTTTAATGGGAACATTAACAATTGCCGATAGCTTATTGAACGACACACCGAAATTTTCACCGAGGAAATTTCTGAATTCATTCTGGAGTTTTACCTGTTCCGGCGGGAGATAATCACCGGCAGGGTTATAAACAATATCCAACGGCAGTGTTGTTCCGTAACCAATTTCATTCAAATCTTTCAGAACATTTATTGATGTTTTATAATAATTCTTCCCCCTCTGGGTGTCTGTTATATCCTCAAGAATGCTGGGCAGCGAAGCTATAATCTTAACATTATATTTTTTATAAAGTTCTTTAAAATGACTGTATTTACTGCTGTTCAGTATTGTCAGACTAGATCTTACAGTTAACTTTTTCAAATTTCCCAATTCTTCCAGAAACATCCTGAAGTTGGGGTTCATTTCCGGTGTTCCGCCTGTAATTTCTATATTTTCAATGTTCATTTTTTTAAGTTTTTCAATAACTTTAACAGAAGTATCATAATCCATTATATTCTCTCCCTCCGGAGAGGCCTCAATATGGCAGTGGCTGCATGCGTGATTGCAAAGATTACCCATATTTATTTGTATGATTGACAGTTGTTTCCTTTTTAGCGAGATTTTGTTGATTGTATTCTGCACTTCATTCATTTTTGACTCCTGTAAAACTTTTTAAGATAATGTGGATTTATATTAAATACAAAATAAAGTATTTGTAAATACCAATTACGCATCGTTGCTTTTAAAATTCCTTCAGATTCCCATCTTCTTGAAGATGTTGTCACCGTTTCTTTTAAAATATGAATCTTTGCTCCACTTTTTTTTAACTTCCTGACAAGATCCACATCTTCAAAAACAGGTATCTCTAAAAAACCTCCTGATTCAAAATAAGCCTCGCGTTTCACAAAGATTGCCTGATCCCCAAAAGGCATCTGCAAATATTTCGCCCTTAAATTCGTAAAAAATTCTATTATTCTGTAAAGATGTTTGCCGGAATCAATTTTTAAGCTGAAGGCTCCGCAGGAAGAAATTTTGTCACAAGTGTCTGTAACAGCTGAATAAAAATTATCAGGAAGTTCGGTATCTGCATGAAGAAAGAGCAGAAGATCACCTGTTGAGTGCTCAGCACCTTTTTTAAGCTGAGTACCTCTGCCCTTTTCGCTTGTAATTGTTTTCAGATCGTACTTTTCAAGCCTGGAGATTGTAGAACCTGAGCTATCACCGTCCACAACAACTATTTCCACATTAAAATTCTTTACTTTCCGCTGGAGTACGGCAACAAAATGGTCAATATTGTATTCTTTGAAAACGGGAATTATTATTGAAACTTTTTTATTTTTCATAACTCTAATAGATATCATATTTTCAGATAAAAAAAAGCATATACAAGAGGCTTAAAGTTGGACAAAAATTTAAAGGAAGAAATCACTTCATATGCAGTGGATGAATTCAGAAGAGGGTATTTCTGTTCTGAAATTATCGTCAGGGCTTTCGAAAAATTTACAGGCCACAGATTCTCTGATGAAATACACAGAGGAATGACAGCTTTTGCCGAAGGCATCGGATCTAACGGCTGTATTTGCGGTGCTGCTTCGGCAGTTACCTTTGTAATAAGCACCTTTGAAGGGAGAACAAACAATAAACAGAACTATAAAAATGCTTTCGATTTAAGCAATAATTTTATGAAGGAATTTAAAAAGAAATACGGGTCAGCCTGCTGCAGAGTTATAACCAAAAATGCAGCTGGCAAGCTGGGATTCGGAAAATTCAAACACTGTCCATATATCACCGCTTTTTGTGCATTGAAAGTCGTGGAACTTTCACAAAAACATGAGTGGATTTAGCTGAAACAGCTATTTTGTACAACTCTTACTTATAATAATCAGAAATATTTCCCAAGGATTTAAAAGTATATACAAAAACAGCGCTGTCAAATTATTTAAAGGACTGTTATTGTAAAAATATTTTAGTTAGCATAATATTAATATTCAAGTTTCGCACTTGCACCTATTGTAAGTCTTTGCGAGGAGTGCTAACGACGAAGCAATCTCTCTTTTTTTATTATTTTGAGATTGCCACAACCCTGTATCCACAGGGTTTCGCAATGACCGACGTAAGTGCGAAACTTGAATTAATATAAAAAAGCAAAGGTATTAATATGGAACTCAGATTTAATGAAAGCCTTTTCAGAACAATCTTTGACAACGTTTATAATGGCATATACGTAGTTGACGGTGAAGGCAGAACACTTCTTGTCAATAAAACCTTTGAAATGATGTCCGGATTTACCAACGAAGAGCTTGCCGGAAAAACACTTTACGACCTGGTTCATCATTACAAATATTTTTCCGGTGCAGCAAGCTTACTTGTTCTTGAGCGAAAAAAACCTGCGACAATAACCTATAAGACGAAGACCGGTAAAAACCTTTTAGTGAAAGGCAAACCCATTCTTAATGATAAAAACGAAATAGAATTAATCATTAATACCATATGGGATTTAACAGTGATTAAATACAACGATGTGCTGGACAAAGATACTGCCAGAGACTCTTATTTGAAAGAAGAAGGGTTCATTGCCACAAGCGAAAAAATGACAGAAGTAATAGATACCGTTCTCAAGCTTTCTAATACAAGTACCACAATATTGCTCACCGGAGAAACAGGGGTGGGCAAAAGCGTTGTGGCCGAAATGGTGCATAGAACAAGCAAAAGAAAAAATAATAAATTTTTAAAAATAAACTGCGGGGCTATTCCAGAAGGTTTGATAGAGTCAGAACTTTTCGGATATGAGCCTGGAGCCTTCACTGGCGCAGACAAAAAAGGTAAGCTTGGAATTTTCGAGTCGGCAGACAAAGGAACGGTGTTTCTCGATGAAATATCCGAACTGCCCCTTTCTGCTCAATCGAAATTGTTGTTGTTTTTACAGGATAAGGAATTTTTTAAGATTGGGGGCAGAAAATCTATAAAAACAGATACCAGAATAATTGCCGCAACAAATAAAAATTTATGGGAATTGGTGAAAAGTGGAAAATTCAGAGAAGATCTGTATTACAGACTGAATGTGATTCCCATAAATGTTCCTGCATTAAGGGAAAGAACTGACGATATTCCTGTGCTGGCAAAATATTTTCTCAACAAATTTAATCAGCATTATCATGCTTATAAATATTTTTCAGAAGAGTTACTCGAAGCTTTTCAATCGTTTAATTGGCCCGGGAATGTAAGGGAATTGGAAAATGTAATAGAAAGATTAATTCTTTTATCTCCTAACCAGGAACTGACAACAGAAGATTTTTACCGTATTCAACAAAAAAGAAAGATAGTGCCTAAAAAGTCGCTGCAAAATATGCTTGATAAATTTGAATATGAAATACTTGTGCAGGCTAAAAAAGAACATTTAACCACACGAAAAATTGCTAAATCTCTTGGCATCAGCCAACCTAAGGTAGTAAGACTTCTCAAAAAACATTCTCTAAATTAAAACAATTTTATATAACATAAGCACTTATGATTCATATTGTTATCGAACGATTCATGAATGAATCATTATTATATTCAACGATATGAATAACTTAAATACCATGGCCATTTTTGATTCAAATATGAATCTATATTTACCCGCAAACACACTAAATTAAGGCTTTTTATTTTGGAACGCTTTTTGCTTACAGTATAAGTATAGAACGTCATAGGAGGATGCATATGAAGAAATTGGCATTAATCATTTCGATAGTTTTTATGCTATCAGCAGCAACTACTACTTTTGCTGCAGAGACTTACAACTGGAGACTTGTTACAACATGGAGTACCAGTATCCCTTTTTATGAAACAGCACAGCATTTTGCTAAGACTGTGGACAAATTATCCGAAGGTCAGCTTAAAATTAAGGTTTATCCGGCTGGCGCTATTGTCCCTGCATTTCAGGTATTTGATGCAGTAAGAAACGGCGTAGCCCAGATGGGACACGACTGGCCAGGCTACTGGAAAGGCAAAGATCAAGCATTCGTTCCTTTTGCATCTGTGCCTTTTGGTATGAACAGTCTTGAATATACTATTTGGCTTCAACATGAAGGGATGGATTTAGCCAAAGAGGTTTACGGGAAATTCGGTCTTGTACCTTTAATGGGAGGCAATCCCGGACAGGAAATCGGTTTTTTTACAAAGAAGGCGGTTAATTCTGTGGATGAAATGGGCAAAATGAAGATTCGAACTGTCGGCTGGGCTGCAGAAATATTTGAAAAAATGGGTGTAAATGTATCCCCGCTGCCAGGTGGAGAAATTTATCTTGCTTTTGAGCGTGGTGTATTGGATGGAGCAGAATTCAGCACTCCAAGTACAACTTATCCGCTTGGATTCCAGGAGATAGCTAAAAATGTGTTGGTACCCGGATGGCATCAGACTTCATGCCAGAACATGTTTATGATTAATGAGAAAGCTTATAATGAGCTCCCTGATCATCTGAAGTATGTCCTGGAAATAGCATCCCGGGAAACACAATTGTGGTCAATGGCGGAAAGGGAGTACGGAAACGCAGTCGCAATAAAAAATTATAAAGAAGAAGGTGTATCGTTTAACAAGCTTGATGATGAGTCGCTTAACAAACTCAGAGAAACAACAAAGAATTACCTTGAAGGCTTAAGAAAGAAAAACGCTTTGTTGGATAAAGTACTAACATCCCAGGAAGATTTAATACAGCTATATTCAAACTGGAAAGAAGTAAAAAGCGGCGTTTCGGCATATCCTTATGAAGATTATGTCAAAGGAAAGCATTTGGAATAATAATCAAATTTTACCCACTAAGCCGGAGAGATTATTCTCTTCGGCTTAATTAAAAGGTGATCAGTATGAATACTGCAATTAGATGGATCGACACTCTCAATACTGCAATAGGAAAAGCTTTAAGTTTTATTGTTTATATCTTACTTGTAATTGTTTTATACGAAGTAGTCAGCAGGAAAATTTTTGGGAACCCCACTGTCTGGGGTTTTGAGTTAAGCTATATGTTATACGGTTTTTTATTCATGATAGGGTATGCTTATGCTTTGAAATCAAAGAGTCATGTTAATATAGACATATTTTATTCCCGTGCAACCCCAAGGAAGCAAGGTATTCTGGATATTATCGGCTATTTGGTATTCTTTTTTCCTTTTATATATTTTGGATTAAAAGCTTCATATCAATTTACAATTCAATCGTGGCAGATTATGGAACACAGTCAATCCACATGGGCTCCGCCTGTGTATCCTTACAAAACTACATTACTGATTGGTTTCTTCTTACTATTTCTTCAGGGAATTTCGGAATTTCTCAAAGCCATATACAAAGTTAAAACGGGAGAAATGTATGAGTCCTGATTTATTAGCAATAGCAATGTTTGTTGTCCTCCTCCTGGCAGTATTCTTAGGGCATCCACTTGGGTTTACACTTGGAGGACTTGGAATAATTTTTGGGGTTATAGGATACGGTCCCGGAGCTTTTTTTATTTTAACCAGTAAAACATATGGTCTGATGACAAATTACGTATTAGTAGCAATACCGTTATTCATTTTAATGGCACAATTTCTTGACAAGTCAGGGGTTGCAGAAGACTTATACGAATCGATGTATATCGTCCTGGGACCTGTCAGGGGCGGCTTGGCTCTTGCAACAATCGTAGTAAGTACGGTTTTTGCTGCCACAACAGGTATAATTGGGGCATCTGTTGTGGCAATGGGCCTCCTTGCAGCACCGACAATGCTTTCCAAAGGATATCAGAAAGAGCTGACGGCCGGAGTTATAACTGCCGGCGGTACACTGGGGATATTAATTCCACCTTCCATAATGCTTGTTGTTTACGGCGGGCTTATTGGAATGTCAGTGGGTAAATTATTTTTGGCTGCATTTATCCCCGGTTTACTACTTTCAATGCTTTATCTTATATACACTTTCGTACTTTGCTATATAAGGCCGGATTACGGGCCTCCTATCCCTATGAAAAAAAGAACCCATACCACAGCTCAAAAGATAGGGATGACACTAAAATCTATGCTGCCACCTTTATTTCTCATTTTTGCTGTACTGGGCAGTATAGCAGCAGGTGTCGCAACCCCAACTGAAGCCGCAGGCTTAGGTTCACTCGGAGCGTTGCTTCTTGCTGTTGTAAACAAAAGAGCAAACTGGAAGTTTTTCAAAGAGTCTTCTTATTCCACTTTAAAAATAACATGCATGGTAATGCTTATTTTTGTGGGAGCTAATTTTTATACCGCTATTTTTATGGGACTTGGCGGCGGAGATATGTTTGAGAAATTGTTGTTTGCAGTCAGTGACAACAGATGGGTAATTCTGGCAGTAATGATGATAATAATGTTTTTGCTCGGCATGTTTGTCGACTGGCTTGGCATTTTACTGTTATGTGTTCCGATTTTTACTCCGATAGCCGTAGGGAAACTTGGTTTTGACCCTCTTTGGTTTGCTTTAATTGTCTGTGTAAACTTACAGATGTCTTTCCTTACGCCACCCTTTGGATACGCTTTGTTTTATCTTAAAGGGGTGGCGCCCCCTGGAATGCAATTAGGTCATATTTACAGGGGTATTATCCCTTTTGTAATTCTTCAGGTAATAGGGTTGATATTGATTATTATTTTCCCCGAACTGGTTACATGGTTACCTAATTTTATAATGAACTAACAAGGAGAATTTAATATGGAAGAGGTATATTTATTTGAAGCACTGAGGACACCGTTCGGCTCTTTTGGGGGTTCTCTTTCAGATGTTCCGGCTACCGATTTGGCAACGACTGTTATCAAGGAAATTATAAAAAAATACGATTTGCCAAATGATACAGTTGATGAAGTTATTCTGGGGCAGGTCATACAGGGAGCTGCCAGGCAGGCACCGGCAAGACAGGCTATGCGCAATGCAGGCTTAAGCGATAAAGCGCATGCCATGACGATAAACAAGGTATGCGGAAGCGGCTTAAAATCCGTAATGCTTGCCGCCCAATCGATAATGCTTGGCGATTCCGACCTCGTACTTGCAGGTGGGATGGAAAGTATGTCTATGGCACCATATGCTTTGGAAAAGGCGCGTTACGGTTACAAAATGGGTAATGGAAAAATTATAGATACAATGATTGTTGATGCTCTGGAAGATCCATATTCCGGAAATCATATGGGTGAAATTACCGAAGAGAGTATCAAGAAGAATAATATAAGCCGTGAAGAGCAGGATGAATATGCAATAAGGTCATATACACTTTCACAGAATGCAATTCAAAAAGGAACCTTTAAAAATGAGATTGTACCGGTAACCAAAAAATCAAAAAAAGGCGACATTGTAGTAGACACCGATGAAGAACCCGGAAGGGGTAAAATCGAAAAAATCACAAGCCTGAAGCCCGTCTTCAAAAAGGACGGTTCTATCACGGCGGGCAATGCTTCCACAATAAATGACGGGGCAGCTGTACTCCTTGCAGGAAGTAAAAAAGCCGGTGAAAAATACGGATTGCGCCCTAAGGCAAAAATCATCGCTTATTCCACAAACAGCATACATCCCGATGATTTTGGAGAGGCACCGATTGGAGCAATAGAAAAGATTCTTAAAAAATCCGGCTTCAAAAAAGAAGATATCGATCTGTATGAAATTAATGAAGCTTTTTCCGCCGTTCCTCTTATGGCGATAAAAAGTCTGAGTCTGGATTTTGATAAAGTCAATGTAAACGGTGGAGCTGTTTCTCTGGGCCACCCTGTTGGAGCAAGTGGAGGCAGACTGACTGCAACACTTTTGAGAGAGTTGATAGCAAGAGATAAGAGATACGGTATTGCATCACTGTGTATCGGTGGCGGCGAATCTGTTGCTGTTTTAATTGAAAAAATTTAACAATTAAGGAGGGTTTTTCAATGAACAAATTGTATAAGAATGCTGAAGAAGCATTATCTGATGTCATTAAAGACGGAATGTTGGTTGCCGCCGGAGGTTTTGGACTTTGCGGAATACCGGAAAATTTGATTAACGCATTAAAAGAGAGTAATGTAAAAGATTTAACCGTTGTCAGTAATAATGCAGGTGTGGACGATTTCGGGCTCGGTCTGCTGCTTCAAACAAGACAAATCAAAAAAATGGTGGCTTCCTATGTAGGTGAAAACAAAATTTTCGAACAGCAATACTTAAATGGTGAGCTGGAACTTGAGCTTGTCCCACAGGGGACACTTTCCGAGAAATTAAGAGCGGGAGGGGCAGGAATCCCGGGATTTTATACAAGAACAGGGTATATGACAAAACTGACAGAGGGCAAAGAGATAAAAAACTTTAACGGTGTGGATTATGTTCTGGAGGAAAGCATTGTTCCGGATCTTTCTATTATCAAAGGGTGGAAAGCCGATAAAGCCGGAAATGTCATCTTTCGATATACTGCAAACAACTACAATGAACCGGCAGCAAAAGCAGGCAAAATGACAGTGGTGGAAGTTGAGGAAATTGTTGAAGTCGGAGAGCTTGACCCGCATTGCATACATCTGCCTGGTGTATACGTGGACAGGCTTATTAAAGGTAGAAATTACGAGAAACCTATCGAGCAAATAACCACTTCGGATTCCGGAGTAACGGCAAAAGGCTTTAATGAGAAAAGAGAATGGATGGCAAAAAGAATTGTCAAAGAACTAAAAGACGGGGCATACGTTAATCTTGGGATCGGTATGCCGACACTTGTGGCCAATTATATTCCTGAAGATATTGAAATTACACTGCATTCGGAAAACGGGCTTATGGGTATCGGACCGTTTCCAAAAAGAGATGAAGTTGACCCTGATCTGATTAATGCAGGAAAACAAACTGTCACTTTTAAAAAAGGAGCCTCTTTTTTTGATTCATCTGAATCGTTTGCAATGGTCAGAGGTGGACATATTGATCTTTCGGTTCTTGGAGGTATGCAGGTGAGCAAATACGGTGATCTTGCCAACTGGATGATACCGGGAAAGATGGTTAAAGGTCCCGGTGGTGGAATGGATCTGGTCAGCGGTGTTAAAAAGCTGGTTATAATGATGGAGCATGTCGCCAAAGACGGCAGCCCAAAAATACTGAATGAGTGCAGCCTTCCTTTAACGGGCAAAAATGTTGCCAATATGCTTGTTACTGATAAAGGTGTCTTTAAGATAGATAAAAATGAAGGTTTGACATTAATCGAAATATCACCGTATTCAGACCTTGAGGACATTAAAAACTCCACAGGCTGTGATTTTCAGGTAGCTGATAATTTGATAGGAGGATAACCATGAAAAACAGAACAGCGATAATAACCGGTGCTGCAAGCGGTATCGGTTTGGCTATATCAAAAAAATTTGCTGAAGATGGAGCCAACGTTGTTATGGCGGACATTAATGATAGAGACGGCATTAAGGAAGCGGAAAAAATAAACGCATACTTTATTAAAAGTGACTTAACAAAACAAGAGGATTGTAAAACTCTGATTGATGAAGCTTACAATAAATATGGCCGGATAGACATTCTGGTTAATAATGCCGGTATTCAGCATGTAGCACCAATTGATGAATTCCCGGAGGAAAAATGGAATTTTATAATAAATCTTATGCTGACTGCTCCCTTTCTTCTTACCAAATACGCATGGCCTTATTTAAAAGAAAACAAGTGGGGCAGAGTGATAAATGTAAACTCAGTTCACGGACTAAGGGCGTCAGAATTTAAATCGGCATATATATCTGCAAAACACGGCCTTATGGGGCTTACTAAAACTACTGCGCTCGAAGGAGCTCCTTACGGCATAACGGTTAATTCCATTTGTCCGGCATATGTCAGAACTCCCCTGGTGGAAAATCAGATAAGTGACCAGGCAAAAACACACAATATATCTGAAGATGAGGTGATCGAAAAAATAATGCTGAAAAAAGCATTTGTTAAAAAATTGATAGAGCCTTCCGAAGTTGCAGAGATAGCTTCATTTCTTTGTAAGGATGCCGCTTCTACAATCACAGGAACATCAATAACCGCCGACTGCGGGTGGACTGCGAGCTAAAATAAGTTAGCAGATATGCAGAAATTGTTAATATATAGATAGAGATTCCTCGATTCCGCTTCGCTCCACTCGGAATGACATAAAGTCCTGTCTAACATCCGCCTCGTGCGGATAAATAGAATGTAAACATATTTACCAGTCTAAAAGACTGATGCTAGCCGCAGGCATTCTTTCGGACGAAGTGAGAAATCTCTACCATATGAAACGACATAACGAATAAATATGCAACTGTGCCTTGAATGTGTCAGTGCCTCCCAAAATTACCATTATTTGGTTGATCCCTCTCTGTGCCTTCTTCGGTGCTGACACTATATGGTAATTTTATCAGAAGGTTAGGAGAGGGGTCATTTGAGCTATGTTATGGCAGTAATGTTTAAACAGCATTTTCGACAGGAAACGACAGTTTGAATACAAACTATAGACCGGATTTTTTCTCAATAAGACGCCCGAGATAGCGGGATTTTATCTGCTCTGCAGCGAGAACTTTCTTTACCGGCGGTAATTTCAATACTGACCCCATTATAGCCGCCATTGCTCTGTGTGAAAAAAGGGCTCTGTTATCAAAAATCAGATGTTCAAGCCCGCCTCTTTCAATTGACATCATAACTGCTTTGTGAACCGAATTAACCGGAGTAATAACCCTTTTTTTACGAGGCTCCATATTAATGCACTGTGCAGGACATACGCGTACACAGACTCCGCATCCCAGGCACCTGTCTTCATCAATATCAGCCTTTTTGTATCGTGGCTTAACCGGGTTATTGGCAGAAACAAGGCTCATTGCCTCCACAGGGCAGACCTCAACACATTTGCCACAGCCCGTACAATCATTATGTACGATTTCAGGCATGAAATTAGAGGTATGAACCGGATTCATCAGACCGAATTTTCTTGCAGCTATCATCGCCTCACAACAACATCCGCAACAGTTACAAATAAACGAAACTTCATGCTGAACATTTTCACCAAATTGTACCAGATTATTTTCATATGCCTCTGCAAGAAGCTCCAATCCTTCATTTGCATCCACCCGCCTTGCAAAACCATGTCTGATCAGTGAATCAGCGACCGTTCCGAAGGTCATGCAGATGTCCATTGGTGCATCACAGTTTTTTCCCAAATGCTGCATTTTATGGCGGCAGTAACACATACTAACACCCATATGTTCTGCTGTTTCAATAACTTTACTGGCTTTTTCGTAATCATAAACAAAGAGATCACTGTCCCTTGGGATGGTGTCTTCATTAACAAAGGTTCTGCCCAGCTGGGTCTCACCATTTACAAAAAGAGCCTTTATAAAATCCTCTTCAACTGTTATATACTGATAAAAAAGCTCGCTTAATAGCTTCTGATCGATATCGCCCCTTGTCCGCATCATTGAAAATTCAAAGAAACCTGCCATAGGCGGTGGCAGCACATAATGTTTTTCCCCTTTTATTGTCATATCAAGCAAGAGTACTCTGTCAGCAAGACTCTCCAGTATTCTGACCGCTTTCACTTCAGATATTTTCCATATGCCGGCTGCCTTTTTTGAGGTAAACGGCTTAATGGGAAGCAGCGCAATAAGTGAAGCTTCCTTTTCACTCATGAGTACAGATAGAATTTTATATAAATATTCTGAAGGAGGGGCTCCCTGCGGGAATCTGTTCAGCCTGTTTGTAAGCTCGGCAAAACCCTGCCGTGCGGTAAGATGAGCCATTAGCAATCCTTTTTAAAACTAATCAGAAAAATTATAACACATAAAAAAGTTATCAAAAATGCTAATTTACTTAAGCGGTTCCCTGCTGCCGTCTTTAATCCATAAAGATACCGCAAAGGCAACCAAAGAAACAAAAGCAAGAAATATCGCTGGAGCCGTCGAAAGCGAGGTAACCTCTATCAGCCATGTGGAAATCATAGGGGCAGATCCACCAACTACACCAAGCCCCAGATTGTATGCGACCGAGTACCCGGAAAGTCTGTCACAACTGGGAAAAAGTTCTACAAACATTGCCGGGGCAGAGCCAAGAGGTACGGCCACAATCACTATAAAGATGAATTGTAACAATACAACACCGGCAAAGCCTGCAGAAGGAAGGAAATAATATGCCGGCCAGGAAATGACAGCAGAAATCAACATTGCCAAAGAAATAAAATGTGTTCTTCTTATGAGATGGTCACTTAATTTGCCTGCGAACGGAATAAGAATCATCAAAAATGCTGTAGCTGCTGTATTTATCCTCATTGCACTGTCCAATTGAAAATTAAGCTCTTCATGTAACCAAGTGGGTAAATATACTAACGGAATATAAAACAAAACACCATAGGCGGAAGCAAAAAGAATAGCCTGTATCATTTCTTTTCTGTTTGTCGTAAAAGCAGCCAACAATGGAGATGTTTCCGACCTTTGCTTGTGATGTTTTTCAAAATGCTTCGACTTGGGCAAATCTTTCCGTAGGATTATTGCGATAGTTCCCAAAACGCCACCGAAAAGAAAAGGTATTCTCCAACCCCATGAGGTAATTACTTCAGAAGATAAAGTTGTAGTAAGTAATGCTGCAATACCGGATCCCAAAAGCATTCCAAATATACTGCCGGTATTAGCCCAACTGCCTGTAAACCCTCTTTTACCTGTTGGGGCTGTTTCGACCAGATATGTCACAGAGCTTGAAAATTCTCCGCCTACTGAAAGTCCTTGAACCAGCCTTATCAAAACAAGTAAAATAGGTGCCAGAATTCCTACTGTATCAAAGGTGGGCAGACACCCCAAAAGAAAAGTCGGCAGCGACATCATGGAAACAGAAATAAGCATCGTTTTACTTCGCCCGAAGGTGTCGCCAAACCAGCCAAATAAAGCTGACCCCAAAGGCCTCATAATAAAACCGGCAGCAAAAACCCCATAAGTAGCAAGCAGGGAAGCTGTATTATGACTGCTGGGAAAAAACTGCTGAGAAATGATACTGGCCATATATCCATAAAGAGCAAAATCATACCACTCCATTACATTCCCGATAAAACCAGCCAGTACAGAAGTATATTTTTTCCCTATACTTTCAAGTTTTGCAATTCCCGGCACCATTACCGCCTCCTAACTCCATGAACATTTAATTAAAAATATATGTACTCCGATAAAATGCAATAAGTGAACTTAAAATAAATAATGAAAGAATTGTTTAAATCTCTTAACAATGTTATTTTTTCAAAGACTTATTGCTTTTTATTATATCATTGATTATAATTTTTGTTTGTTTAAACTCAGGAGGCAAATATGATACCAATGCTGGATTTGAAAAGAGAACTTGCAGATATAGGAGATGAAATAAGCAAAGCCGTTGATAAAAGTATAGGGGGAACAAAGTTTATTTTGGGACCTAATGTCAAAGAGTTTGAAAGAAATGCAGCTGATTATCTCGGCTGCAAATATACTGCCGGCGTTGCAAGCGGTACTGATGCACTTCATCTTGCATTAAAGGCTTCCGGAATAAAGGAGAATGACGAGGTAATCACAACGCCTTTTACCTTTATTGCGACAGCCGAAGCCATTGTATACTGCGGAGCAAAACCTGTTTTTGTGGATATCGAGCCTGAAACAATGAACATAAATCCGGAACTCATAGAAAAAAGCATCACAGAAAAAACAAAAGCAATTATTCCGGTGCACCTTTTCGGTAACCCTTGCAGAATGGATGAAATTAAACAGATTGCAGACAAATACAATCTGGCTGTTATAGAAGACTGCGCACAATCTTTCGGAGCAACTTATAACAATAAACAAACGGGAACTCTCGGAGACATCGGTTGTTTCAGTTTTTTCCCCAGCAAAAATCTGGGATGTTACGGGGACGGCGGCCTGATTTCAACAAGCGATGAAAATATTTATAACGATATAATGGCTTTGAGAAATCACGGTTCTTACGAAAAATATTACCATGACAGAATAGGCTTCAATTCGAGACTGGATGACATTCAGGCGGCTATTTTGAATGTTAAAATCAAATATATAGACAAAGCTAATGAAGACAGAATACTTGGAGCAGAAAAATACAAAGATATTATACAAAACAATGTTTCATATCAGAAGGTTGAGAACAAATCAAAACATGTATACCACCAGTTTACTATCAGAAGTGAAAAAAGAAATCAAATCATGTCAGAACTTCAAAAGCACGAAATAGCCTCAGCCATCTATTACCCGGTTCCTCTGCATCTTCAAAAAAGCTTTGCTTCTCTTAATCATAAAGAGGGAGATTTCCCTGTATCGGAAAAACTTACAGAAGAAGTACTTTCTCTGCCGGTAAATCCTTATCTGGAAGATGAAGAAATCACAGTTATCAGTGAAATAGTAAAGTTAGCAGCCGGAAAATAATAATGTCCTTAGGCAGTAAAATCGGGTTTACTCTACTTTTTTATATCATCAGAATCTATTCATGGACATTGAGATTCAATGCTGTATACCTTTCCGATGAATTTAATAATAATAAAAAAAAAGTTTTTGCCTTTTGGCACGGTCAGCTTCTTCCTTCAGTTTTATTCTACAAAAATACGCAAACTGTAGGCATTGTATCAAAGAGCAAGGATGGTGATATTGCTGATTTTTTTCTCAAAAAACTTGGTTACAAAACGGTAAGGGGTTCCTCCTCCAGAGGCGGAAGTGAAGCTCTTATGAACGCTGCCAATTTAATGGAAAAAGGATTTAATGCAGCTGTTACGGTGGATGGACCAAAGGGACCGAAATTTTCAGTAAAACCCGGCGTGATGTATCTGGCAAAAAAAACCCGTGGTGAAATCATCCCTGTTGTATGCAGTGTGAAATGGTACAAAAGGTTTAGCAGCTGGGATAATTTCATCCTTCCCGCTCCGTTTTCCAAAATCAACATATATTTCGGTAAAAATGTTCAAGTGGCTGAATCCATGGACAGAGAAACAATAAACAGCGAGATAAAGACTTTAAGAAAAGAAATGCTGGAGCTGACGCGTGTTTATTCTAAAGATTTTTTATAATATTTTTATTTACCTGTCTATTCCTTTTGCGCTGCCTGTGGGGTATATTTTTGCGTATAAAAAAGGTGAACAGGATTCGTATTTCGAACGTTTCGGATTTATCCGTCTGAAAAGTGAACATAAAAAATCCGTTTGGTTTCACTGTGCAAGTGTGGGAGAAGTAAAGAGTATTAAATCCCTTGTGGATGAAATCAGAAACGCATACCCTGATTATTCTGTTGTTTGCTCTACAATGACTGCCACCGGTAAATCAGTGGCAGAAAAGTATCTGCGCCCTGATGAAGCGTTTTTACTGCCTGTAGAAAACAGCATTGCCATTAAATATTTAATCGATGTACTTAACACGAAAATTTTTTTTATTGTGGATACAGAACTTTGGCCTAATCTCATAAACTCCGTGCATACAAGATGTAAACTGTGTATGGTCAACGGCAGGATTTCCGATAAAAGTTTTAAAACATACAAAAGGTTTTCTTTTATTTTCAGGCCGCTCTTAAGACGTTTTCAGACTATCTTTGTAAAAAGCACTGCCGATTTAGAAAAATTTTCAATAATTACAGGAAAAAAGGATAATATTATAAATTCAGGCAATATAAAATTCATGCAGCCCGTTGAAATAAAGTTGTCTCAACCCTCTGAGGCTCTCCAAAAAAAGAGCATTTTTCTGGCGGCAAGCACACACGTTGGTGAAGAGGATATTATATTTAAAGCATTCAGCCGGTGTAATAATCTGGATCACCTCGTTGTAGCACCCAGGCATATAAACAGAGCTGACTCTATTTGCGCCAAAGCTAAAGAATACGGCTACCGGTGCGGCAAACTAACAGACCTCGATACAGCTGAATATTTTCCGGATGTTATCGTTGTGGATAAGCTCGGTTTGCTTGAAGAACTTTACTATATAACAGATAAAATCTTTATAGGAGGGTCCCTGACCGATATAGGGGGGCATAATATTTTTGAAGCTCTTCAGTTTCTAAAATATATATCAACCGGTCCTTACATGCAAAATTTTCAGGAAATAATGGATATCGCCCGGGAATATGATGTTATAAAAATCATTGAGAATGAAAAAGATTTGGTCGAATACATAACAAATAATTACGATAAAACGGACAGCTTTGATTCATTTTTTAAGAAATTACATGAATCAAATAAAAATAAAATGAAAATGATTTTAAAAGAGATACCGGATGAAAACAGCAGTAAGATTGCTCAGTAATTTTTTGAAAAATAAAGACTGGCAGACACTCAACAAATACGGCAGAATCATCGGTCTGCTCTTATATTATATCCTCAGAAGCAGACGCAGTGTGGTGGCAAAGAATCTTGAGATTACAACGGGCAAATCAAATAAAAAATTACAGAAAAGCGTGTTTAAAAATAACTTCGCATCCTTTATGGAAATATTTTTTGCACCAAAAATTAACGAACAGTTTATTGTGAACAATGTTGAAATAGATAATGAGAAGGATATTCGGGAATTCATCAGAAAAAATAAAAAATTTGTGCTTGTAAGTGCACACATAGGAAGTTGGGAACTGGCTCCGCCTATCATCTCGAAGGTGTTCAAAACGAGAATTGCCGTAATCGGCAGACGGATAAAAAACCCGTATGTCGACTCACTGGTGGCTGACTTGAGAAGTTCCGGCAAAGTTGAATATCTGCACCATAGGAATATCACGGGCAATATTTACGAGTACCTTGAAAACAACGTCCCCATAGGGGTACTTCTGGATCACAGCGCAACGAAGAAAGATTCGATTTATGTTGATTTTTTCGGTTTGAGAACCACTTTTAATGCCGGTATACCTGCAATTTGTATCCGGAAGAATATTCCAGCTCTAATCTGCTTCTGCATACGTGAGTCAGGAAGAATAAAACTGATCAGTTACCCTCCCGTTTACCCGGACTCAAAATTAAAGCTTAAAAGTCGTGTAAGAATGTTTGCAAAAGAGATAAATACAATATATGAAGATATCATAAAGAAATATCCGGATCAGTGGTTGATGCTGCATAAAAGATTTAAAAGACTGGAGCAGAGTGATGGCAAAAAGACCGATAGTATTTATCGATCGTGACGGAACACTGAACAAAGAAGCCGGATATATAAATCATATAGACAACTTTCAGCTGTATCCTTTTGTATATCAGGCCATACGCCTGTTAAACCATTTCAATATACTCTCCGTTGTTATAACAAATCAGGCGGGCATCGGACGGGGTTATTTTACTGAAAGTTTTTTAAAGGATGTACATAATAAGATGTTCTCTATGCTGAAAAAGAACGGGGCTTTTATTGACGGACTGTATTACTGTCCTCACCATCCTTCTTCAAAACTGGCTGAATATGCCGTTGAATGCGATTGCCGAAAACCGAAAACAAAAATGTTGGAAAAAGCTTTGGAAGAATTCTCACCAGAAGTGGATAGAAAAAAGATGTACGTCATAGGAGATAAATTCAGCGACATTAAAATGGGTAACAATTTCGGATGCAGAACGGTTATGGTAAAAACCGGTTACGGCAAAGGTGAATTAATGTCCAAAGACAAAAATAGCCCGAAGCCTTCGAAGATTGAAAATAATTTCCTTTCAGCAGTTTTATGGATAATCAGAGACCTTAACCTGAATGCCTTTTAAGATTCCCCGATAAGTTTTGCCATAATAGCTTTCTGTGCATGCAGTCTGTTTTCCGCCTCATCAAAAACAACGGATGCACCGGATTCGAACACATCCTCAGTCACTTCCTCTCCCAAATGTGCCGGAAGGCAGTGCATAAAAATAGTGTTCTTTCCCGTACTTTGCATAAGTTTTCCATTTACCTGGAAATCAGCAAATTTTTCCTTTCTGCTGCCTGCTTCACTCTCCTGCCCCATACTTGCCCATACATCCGTATATATAACATCCGCACCTTTCACCGCAGTAAAAGGATCATTGGTCTGGGAAATATTGGAGCCGCTTCCCTCTGCAATTTTTACCGCATCATTAATATATTTTTCGTCACATTCATAGCCTCTCGGAGAAGCTACAACAATATCCATACCAAACTTTGCCGCTCCGATAACCCATGAATGAGCCATATTATTACCGTCGCCGACAAAAGCAACCTTTACCCCTTTAAGTTTCCCAAGTTTTTCGTATATCGTAAGAACATCTGCCATCACCTGACATGGATGCAAGTCATCGGTTAGTCCGTTTATAACAGGGATAGATGCATTTTCTGCCAATTCTTCAAGCTTGGCATGCGCAAAAGTTCTTATCATTATGCCGTCCACATATCTGCTCAGTGTCCGGGCTGTATCTTTTATTGATTCCCCGCGCCCCAGCTGGATATCGTCTTTGCTCAAAAATAACGGGTAACCCCCTAATTCATAAACACCCACTTCAAAAGAAACCCTCGTACGTGTGGAAGATTTCTCAAAAATAAGAGCGATTTTCTTGTCAGCCAAAGGCTTTTTTGTATAAACACCGTTTTTCATCTCATCTGCCAGCTTTATAAAATCAAATAATTCTTCAGAACTAAAATCTTTTAACGTCAAAAAATCTTTCATCTAATCCTCCGACAGATCTTTCAATGTCTTCTCAGCCAAACCAAGGCCGTAATCCAGATCATCCTTTGCGGTATTAAGGGGAGGATAAAACCTGACGGTATTATCTCCTGCCGGGACAAGCAAAAGTTTATTTTCCGCCGCAGCTTTAATAAACTCTGCCGCCTCCATACCTTTCAGGGACGCTCCAACCATAAGCCCCTCTCCTCTTATTTCCGCCTTTTTTCCAAACAGATTTTCAAGTTCTTTTTGGAGATAAGCCCCGTTTTGCCTGACCTTCTCAAGAAAACCCTCTTCCGTCATAATATCCAGAACTTTGTTTGCAGCGGCACAGGCGAGATAATTGCCACCGAATGTGGTTGCATGGGTACCTGGCTTAAAATAAGTAGAAACCTTTTCAGAAGCGACCGTTGCACCAATAGGCACACCGTTTGCCAAGGCCTTTGCGAGGGTCATAATATCAGGTTTTATATCACAATGCTCATATGCAAACATCTTTCCTGTCCTCCCCATGCCGGTCTGAACTTCATCAAAAATCAGCAGAATATCTTCCTTGTCGCAATAATCCCTGAGCTGCTTCAAAAATCCCTTTCCGGCTACTTTCACACCACCTTCACCCTGAATAACCTCAAGCATCACAGCAACAACATCACCATTGTCTGCCTGGGTACGTATCGCCTCAAAATCCCCGAAAGGGACATGTTTAAAAAAATCAGCCACAGGTCTGAAACCATCTTTGACTTTATCCTGTCCTGTTGCGGAAAGTGTTGCATAAGAACGGCCGTGGAAGGAGTCTTCCATCGTAATAATCTTATATCTTATTCCTTCATATTTTTTGTTTCCGTAAATACGGGCAAGTTTTATAGCGGCCTCATTGGCTTCCGCACCGGAATTACAGAAAAACACATCCCCACCGAAAGAAAGCTCGGACAGCTTTTCCGCTACTTTTTGCTGCAATTTGTTTTCAAACAGATTGGAAGTATGTATTAATCTTGAGGATTGATCACAGACAACTTTTGAAATATCTTTATTGGCATGCCCCAGATTAACTACGGCAATACCGGAAGTAAAATCTATGTATTTTTCACCCTTTTCGTCATAAAGATAACATCCGGAACCGCTGTTAAAACTTACAGGCATTCTGTTATAAGTATTCATAATTCCGCCCATATTTACCTCCGTTTAAACTTTTATTGTACATATTTTGTTTTAAAAATCAATTTTTTATATTGTGTTAATTTGTGTTATTCTATATATAAATCATCATGCTGCCAAAAAACAGTTCTGAAATAATAACAGAGTTTATCGAACAGGCCGGTTTCAGTACAGGTTTTGCTGAAATTAATTTCCCCATATTTTTCCCGGAGTATGACTTAAGGCTTTCAGCTTCTGAAGGTATTGACTATCTTTTGGGTGCTGCCACATCAGGCAACAAAAGTATTGGTTTTTTTCACTCACCGGTCTATTTTAATTTACATAATTTTATTAAAAGCGAATGCATCCTCATAACCACCAGTCTGCCTGAAAACCTTTGTGTTCCGGTAATTTTCTGTAAAGATATTATTTCTCTTAAAAATAAGCTTACTACCGCAATCAGGGTTTCAGAAGAATCCGGGCTCCCTGTTATCCTCGTAATAAGTGAATCCGTTCTTTTTAACTATTGCGAAATCGATGACTTCGAATTTGATAGTGAACGAATGGCCCCTGCCATAGACAAAAAAGGTCTGAGCAGAAAAATTTCTACTGACAATTTTCTGGAAAATCTGAATATTGCTGAAGCACTCCTGTCAGCTTCTTTTGACAACAAATTTTCTTCCGGTGATATAATTTCATTAAACGATGTTCAGGGAACTTTTTTTGACTATATAGTGCCTCATATAAAATCCCCACAGCTGGAATCCCTCGAAAAATGCTCAGAAATTTTTATTTCCGAAAACGAGGAAAGATTTTTCAAAAAACTCTGCCTCCATTTTTACCCTTTGACTTTAAACTACCGGACATTACCGGAGAAATATGAGGAAGAACTTGCACCGATACTTTGCCCCGGCTGCCCTTTTGCTTATATATTTTCACGGCTCAAAACTGAAGACTATCTTGTCCTTACTGACATTCAATGCCCTTCACTGAACAGGTATCTGAGCGTGGAAATAAGAAAGGCTGATTTTACAATTGGATTGGCCCGTAACATCAAAAGCAAGATGCTCTTTATAGGAAATATCAGTAATTTCAAATATCCTTTATTTAACATTAAAAGCAATATTGAAATAATTCTGCTTAAAGATACTGATACAGCTGTGGAATTTTATCCCGAAATAAAACTCCATAAACTCCAAAAAACTGGTGTTACATTACCTTACAGCTGTAATAATATCAGAAAATACGGCAAAATGACCATCAACCCTAAAAAATGCAAGTGCCTTAAAAAAAATGAGCCCCCAGAATGCATTGAACAATCTTTCTGCCCGGCACTTTTCAGAAGCGATGACATAATTTTGATAAATAATGATCTCTGCACAGGATGCGGATTGTGCAAAAACGTGTGTCCTTACGGAGCTGTAAAATGAACTACTGTATTAAAATGTTCGGGATACACAGAAAAATTTTTGACAAAACATCCAGACTGCTTTTAAAAACTTTTGCCGAATCGGATTATTTTGTACACACCCATTCCGGCATACCTGAAAATTATTTTGCTCCGTTAAAACTAACGATAAATATTATCGGCAGTCAGAAAAACACATTCAAATATATTTTTGTAGACTTTGATAATCTGTTAACAAGTTCAGACGCTGAGAAGAAAGTGATTTCCCCAAACAAACTAAACGTCAAATATTCACCATCAGGCTTGCACTACTGGGCTGTTACCGGAAGGCTTTTCCCATTTATCGAAGATATTTCCCCTGCATATATATCCGGCTGTCTTCTGGAAGAGAACCTGGAAAAAGAACTGGCCTATTTCAGAAAATTCTCATCTTAGAATATCACCGCAGAATAAACATCATTCCTTCAAATCCTGTTCGGAGAAAACAAGTGCCTCGAATCTGTAAACCTTTGTATCTGCAGCTTTATAGGCATCAACAGGAAGCCCGGCTTTTCGGCAGGTATTTTTCAAAAATTCTTCTACATTCCATCCGTATTCTGATGCAACCTGTGGCAGCAAAACACCGCTGAAAATCCCTTTTGAAATATACAGTCCATCCCGCCCGATTTTTATTTCATCAAAACGGCTTACAGGAACCATAGGGCTTAAAACGGAGATTTCGATTTCAACATGGGAAAGCTCATTTTCAGCGAGAGGGGGGAAACGCATATCTTTAAAAGCTGACTGAACAGCCATTTCCGCCACATTTTCCACAATATTTTTGTCTTCTCTGAAATTGCCGATGCACCCCCGGAGTTTTCCGTTCTTGTGAAGGGTAACAAAACAACCGCTGTTAAAATCAAGTTCCCCGGGAATATCCTGTTTATTAATTATTAACTTATTTTTATTAAATTCAGAGGTGATTGCCTCCCGAGCCGTTCTTACTAAAAACTTACGGGCTTTTTCGGATAATTTAAAACTCATTTTACCTCCCTTACATGTTGAAAATTTGTTTAAAAAACATCCTTATGAAACCCTTGCCTAAAGGCAAGTTACAACCTAAGTCAAAAAAGTACACGTCACATCAATATGTTAGGAAAAACACTTTCTATTGTAGTAATTTACAAAAACCAACAGGAAAATCAACAATTTTTTGTTACTAAGTTGTTGAAAAACAGCTGCAAAACTACAAAAAACATTTATGACAAAATGCTGCATTCATGTTGACTAAATTCTAAGCATACTCAATGAACAATAATTCAGTACATGAAATACCGAATTATCATTAACTTTCTGTATACACATTCATAATACGGGGAGAATAATGTTAAGCACCTTATCTTCCACTTTACCATCTCCCCATTTCGCAACCTGACTTTTCGCCGATAATGCCCAGCTTTTCAAAAATATAGAGAAGACATTATCCAATAATCTTCTATATATCTGTTTTAAAGGATTAAATATCAAAATTCAATTTCACGATCTCCGATAAGTGATAATATTTTATCAATCTTAAATGTCACAAGATGAAGTCTCTCTTCATTAAGAGTTTTTTCCACTGGCGAATTTCTCCGCCTGTATTTATCCACATCGGCAGGATCTGCACTATCTTCCAAAAATGTCATGTACATCCTGATTCCGTCAAACTTATCATCATCTGAAACATACAAATAGTTCGCACTGGCATTCTCATTGATATTCGCGTATGTTTTCCTTTCCCTCATAACAAAGACAGCATTGCCATTTTCTATATGAGGTCTTGCATACAAAGCTGTGTTAACTTGTCCTGATCTGTCTGCAGTAGCCAGAACTCCCATTCCTTTACCATTTTCAAAATATTGTTCCAGTTTCATAAGCCACCTCGCATTTAAATTGATTTTCTATTATTTTCAAAAAGATACAAGTATTTATCGTACCCTTCTTCCTGCATCCGTGATTTCGGTACAAATTTTAATGATGCGGAATTGATACAATACCTCAGACCCGTTGGCTCCGGCCCGTCTTGGAACAGATGACCCAGGTGTGAATCTGCATATCTGCTTCTAACCTCTGTTCTTTTCATCAGAAAGCTTTTATCTTCCTTTGTCACAATAAATTCACCGGAAATAGGTCGTGTAAAACTCGGCCAGCCTGTTCCCGAATTAAACTTATCTGTGGAGCTGAAAAGCGGCTCACCTGACACAACATCAACATAAATACCCTCTTCTTTATTGTTCCAGTACTCATTTTCAAAAGGCTTTTCTGTAGCATTCTTCTGGGTAACAGCATACTGAGTTCTGGTCAATTTCTTTCTAAGTTCACTATCTGTAGGTTTACTGTAATTTTTATGTCTTTCGTCAAAGATGTTTTCTTTACCACGCCATAGTCTGTTTAAAAATTCATCCCTGCCTGAGGCCGCCCTGTAAAATTTATATTGATTAACTTTTTTTCTGAAATAATCCTGGTGGTATTCCTCTGCTTTGCAAAATACTGATGCAGGGAGAATCTCTGTAACAACAGGGTTGCTGAACTTTTCGCTTTCATCCAGAATTTCTCTGTATTTTATAGCTGCTTCTTTTTGATTCTCACTATGGTAAAAAACTGCAGTTTTATACTGACTGCCCTTATCAGCAAACTGGCCTGCAGGATCTGTGGGGTCTATATTTTTCCAGAAAATTTCGAGAAGTTTTTCATAGGAAATTTCCGAAGGGTTATAGACAATCTGCACAGCTTCAAAATGACCGGTTTTTCCAGTACAGACCTCTTCATATGTTGGATTTTCAGTCTTTCCTCCGGTATAACCGGAGATAACATTTTTTACTCCATCAACCTGTTTGAAAAGCGCCTCCATGCACCAAAAGCACCCGCCGGCAAAAGTCGCTTTTTCGTAACAATTGCCTCCTTCTTCCGAAACTAACGAAAATTTTGCCTGTATAAATTCAGAAAGTGGTATAAATATCATTTTCACAACGCACCTCACAAATAACCTGAAATTAAAATAATGATAAAAACACAAATTTAAAGTGGTTTATGAATCTTTTTAATGAAAAAAATAATTATTTTTGATACTATCTCATATGCTTGAAATAGTGCTATTTTTAATAGGAATAATTTCCGGTTTTGTAAATATATTGGCCGGAGGCGGCTCATTTCTCACTATTCCCATACTGATATTTATGGGACTTCCTCCCACTGTTGCCAACGGGACCAACAGACTGGGCATCTTTTTGCAGAGCCTTATAGGGGCTGTCAAGTTTAAGCAGTACGGCGTTTTTCCAGCAAAATTCGCACTTATTGTTTCAATCCCGGCAATAGCTGGAAGCATAATAGGCAGCTATCTGGCCACAATTATAAGTGATGAAGCATTCAAAAACTATCTGGTTTTTTTTATGGTGGCCATTACACTCATCACCCTATTTAATCCTGTGGGAAAATTGAAACAAAAGGATATTTCGCTATCCCGAGGCAAATGGGTATTCAGCATAATCGCTTTTTTCTTTGTAGGTATTTACGGGGGATTTATACAGGCGGGTGTCGGATTTCTTATTTTAGCCGCAATAATCGTTACCGGTTACGATCTTGTATCAGGTAATGCCGTAAAGACATTCGTTATATTGATTTTTACCATCTTTGCCCTTGCCATATTTTTTATCCAGGGCAAAGTTAATCTCTATTTAGGACTGATTTTAAGCATCGGCAACGTTATAGGTGCGTTAGCCGGTACAAAGGTAACAGTATTAAAAGGAAACAATTTTATCAGATGGTTTGTCGTAATCTGTGTTTTAATTTTTGCAATAAAACTGATTTTTTTCTGATAGTCCTGTTTGTCAGACTGTTAAAAAATAGCCTTCATAATAAGCTTTTCAAATTCTTCGTGGCCTTCAATTTTTATCTTCTGTCTGCCGTCAAGCACCGCCGCGGGCGGATTGATTATTCCGTAACTTTCGGGAATTTGGTCTTTTGTTGTATCTCTAAGCAAAATATCAACTTTATCTGCAAATTTTTCCTTTAACTTTTGAGCCAGATTTTCCGTCTCATTATCCACTTCGCTGTTATAAAAAAGTTCCAGTTTTATCATCAATCCCTCCTTTTTTAATTATATATAACAATATTAGGGAGATAATTCAACGGTATTTGCAACTGACAAACAAAAACATTCCGGGTATTGCTTGAAAAGCAGGCAGAAGAGGTGCTCACCCCTCCATCTGCTTTTAAGTTTACGTAAACAGATAATCAGGTATCAATAGTTGTACCCAAAACCTCCAGAAATTTTCTCATCCATTCAGGATGTGCAGGCCATGCAGGAGCTGTGACAAGTTTTCCATCCACTACCGCGTTGGAGAAAGTCTCATTGGCAGCCACCCATTTTCCGCCGCTTTTTTCAACTTCCGGTTTTACGGCAGGATAAGCTGTACAGCTTTTACCTTCAAGAATACCCGCAGCTGATAATATCTGCTGACCGTGGCAGATGGACGCGATAGGTTTATCCGCCGAGTTAAACTCTCTTACAAGTTTCAGCACATCCTCGTTTAGCCGCAGATACTCCGGAGCTCTGCCGCCGGGGACAACCAAAGCGTCATAATTATCCGCTTTTATATTCTCAAAATCTGAGGTAATCATAAAATTATGACCTCTCTTTTCCGTATACGTCTGATCTCCTTCAAAATCGTGAATTGCCGTTTTTACAACATCACCCTCTTTCTTTCCCGGACATACGGTATCCACTTCGTGACCTGCTGTAATCAGAATCTGAAATGGTGACATAGCTTCATAATCCTCGACAAAATCACCAACCAACATCAAAATTTTCTTTGCAGCCATATTTACCTCCACATTTTAAGACTCATAATTATCAATTTAAAAATTCAAAAATCTTAATCAACAAAAAATTACACACAAAGCCTCTAAGCCTTCTCTCACCAAAACTTCAACTTATTGCAAAAAAGAAATTCACTTGATTAAAATTATTAGCGTCCTCCCACAATTTTGTATTTATAATATTTGGCAATACGTTATATAGCTGGCATCACACCAAAAATTATATAAAAGTATTGTTTTACATATACTTAGCTAACATGACACTGATTTCAATGTAATTTGCACAAATGAAGCAGCCGATGTCGAATGTGTTCCACATATTTACCAGCCTGAAAGGCTGGTGCTAGAGAAACGTACTGCCGGTTAGCGGTCACACCCTGTGTTGGAATGTAAAGTGGATAAATATTTGCAAATAAAAACAATTATGAGAGGAGGGGGATGTGTTCCACTGGCATCGGTCAAAGACCGATAAATTTGTGTATACAACATATTTACCAGCCTTACGGCTGGTGCTATTAGGCGGTTACTGGCAGTAGTTACGAGTTTCGATCTCGAATATGAGTGAAAATCCCAATATTGATATATCTTTCTAAAAAAAGGGAGGGTGCCAAATAAAATTAAATTTGTACAAAAAGCTTTTTTCTGATATAAATCTTTCTTCGTTAGCCTTGAAGGAGTATCAAAAATGAATCATAATACAGTTTATCCGGACGAAAAGCTGAATAAAGACAGTTCATCAGAATTGAAAGAAAAAATAATGTATTCAATAGAGAAAAACAAAGTCACCTTTATTTCTTTCAAAAATGTCATTTACCTTGACAAGGAAGGCCTGAACACCCTTATTGGATTGCTGGAGTACAGTAAAAAGCGAAAAAGGGAACTTTGGCTGTGCGAAATAAAACCTGAAATAATGGAAATAATGACTTTTACAAACCTCAGCAATCTTTTTAAAATGTATAACACCAGCAAGTCTTCGGAGTAAAAAATGTCATACAGAGTTATCAGAGAAAACGGTATTGTAAAAATTATGATGTCTGAAACCCTTTCAGTAAATGATATTGAAAAAATGAAGAATGAGTTGGAGATTTTCGAAGAAACAACCCTTGTAAAGCTTGATTTAAGAAACTGCTCGTACATACAGAGTAATGTTGTCTCAAAAATCATTGATCTAAAAAAAGAACTCAGCAGAAAAAATGCCAGCCTCATACTGACAAACGTTCATGAAGCTGTAATGCAGCTAATGGAAATAAGTAATTTAATAAATTTTATCGATATCGAAAAAGATTTTTCTTCCTACTCAGTTGATGAACTAACTGATTTTTTTCTGGATCCCGAAAACTGTGACGCAGCCTCTGATTACATAGCTGAAAATTACAATGACAGCCTTAAGCAAAAGATGACAGAGCTTTTGTATAACACTGATCCAATCCTCAAAGAGTATGCCATATTAACCGTAGGGAAAGCTTTTGACAGAAGTCTGCTAACAACAATACGAGAAAATCTCGACGATGATGTCGGCAATGTAAACAAAGCTGCAATTTTGGCTCTCGGCTGGCTGCATGATGAGGCATCGAAGGATAAAATATACTCATTTCTGAAGAGCCCTTTTATAGATGTGGCAGAGGCTGCTGCAGCGACTATAGCTTTGCTAAGTGATGAAAATGATGCTGCGCGCCTTAAAGAATACCTGACAGACCCGGATGACCGGCTAAAGCGAATCACCATTAGGGCATTAAGTCTTATCAATGATGATAACAGCTATATATATCTCAAAGACATGCTGACAAACGGAACCAACGAATTCATCAAAACAACCATTGTTAAAGCCATCTCCTTATACAGCTATCCGGAAACAGCTGACATTCTATTAGGACTGTTAAGGGATGCGTCTTTAAAGGTCAGAGAAGAAGCAGCCCATGCTCTTATCAGAATCAAAGCCAAGGATAAAATTGGTGAAATCCTGTCAATAATACAAAAAGAAAACGGATGGTTTGCTTATTATGCAACCAAAGCTGTAGGCGGCCTCTGTGACAATGAATCATGCACCAATTTTCTCGTTAATGCTTACGAAAATGCATCGGAAAATGTCAAAATAGCAATAATTCAGGCTGTGGGTAATATTGGTGTGGACTGTTCCGATTTTCTCTTTGATCTTCTTGGAAATGAAGATGCGGATATCCGCAGAGAAGCTTTGGTGTCACTCTCCAAGCTTAACAAAAACAGAGCTGTTCCCGCTGCTAAAGAAGTGCTGTTAAATGACGAAAGCCCTGAAGTCCGGCTGAAAGCTGTCGAGATACTGACTGAGGAGAAACCTTCCGGTTACAGAAGGTTTCTGGAAAAAATATGTGAGAAGGAAACAAGCGAAAAAATTAAAGAAAAAATCCTGAACGCTATAGAAAAACTGTAAACCATTGAATAATCCAGCAAACACACAAAAAGCCCGTGATGCGTAATCAGTGATGAGTGATGAGCAGTGCTAAGGACTAAGTGTTAAGTGCTAAGAAAGAACAAACAAATTCCTATTTCACAATTTCTCCAACTTACTACCTCTCTATTTCCCTAACTCACAACCTCCCCGTTTCACTAACATAAAGCTTCTCTCTTTTTGAATTTATAAGATATATTTACTAAGATCCTGGTCACGGACAACATCTTCCAGCTTGGAGTCAACGTACTCAGCATTGATCTCAATTTTGCTGTCTTTAACATCCGGGGCTTCAAAAGAAATATCTTCAAGCAGTCTTTCCAGTATCGTATGAAGTCTTCTCGCCCCTATATTTTCATTTGTCTTGTTAACCTCCGTGGCGATTTCCGCAAGCCTTTCTATACCGTCATCACAAAATACCACTTCCACATTATCTGCCCCCATCAGGGCTTGGTACTGTTTTGTAAGAGCATTTTCAGGCTCTTTGAGTATTTTTACAAAATCAGATTTTGACAGTGAATCCAGCTCAACTCGAATAGGAAATCTCCCCTGCAATTCGGGCACCAGATCCGAAGGTTTTGAAATATGGAAAGCACCGGCAGCTATAAAAAGTATGTGATCCGTTTTCACCATACCATATTTCGTCATTACTGTGGAACCTTCTATTATCGGCAAAAGATCCCTCTGGACGCCTTCGCGGGAAACATCGCCTCCTTTATACCCTGAAGCTCCGGAGGAAACTTTGTCAATCTCATCGAGAAATATAATGCCGGACTGCTCCACCCGTTTTAAGGCATCACTTTTCACCTCATCCATATCGATAAGACGATTAACTTCCTGCTGCAGGATTATATTCCTTGCTTCTTTTATCTTAACCTTTCTTCTTTTTTTCTTTGAAGGAAACATATTTTTAAACATATCCTGCAGATTCATCCCCAAATCTTCCATTCCGGTGTTGGTCAGAACCTCCACTTGTGGGCCTGCTTCATCCACTTCAATTTCCACACTTCTCTCATCAAGTTTTCCGTCCCTCAGCAGCTTACGAAACTTTTCACGAGTTTCAGAGTCGTCTTCAGTGTCTGCATAGCCTTTCGGTTTGGGCAGCAATAAATCCAGCAGCCTGTCTTCGGTATTAATTTCTGCTTTATCAAGCACATATTCCCTTTTCTCAGCCTTAACCATACTGATAGCAATCTCCACAAGATCTCTGATCATAGACTCTACATCTCTTCCCACATAACCCACTTCGGTAAATTTACTGGCCTCTACTTTAATAAATGGCGACTTGGTAAGTTTTGCCAAACGTCTTGCAATTTCAGTCTTACCTACCCCTGTGGGGCCTATCATAATAATATTTTTGGGGGCAATTTCATCCTGCAGATTTTTTGACAGCTGAAGACGTCTCCACCTGTTCCTCAGGGCAATGGAAACGGCCTTTTTGGCATTGGCCTGCCCCACAATATATTTATTCAAAATGTCAACAATTTCCCTCGGTGTAATATTTTCCACATCTACCTCCAGTTTACAAACTTTCAATACTGATATTGTGATTCGTATAGATACATATGTCAGCAGCTATCTCAAGAGATTTCCTGACAATTGTGCCTGCATCGTAATCGGTATTTTCAATTAAAGCGGTTGCAGCCGCCTGAGCATAAGCTCCTCCGGAACCTATTGCAGCCAGGTTCTTTGCCGGATCCACAACATCGCCGTTACCCGTAATTAAAAAAAGATTGTCTTTATCAGCAACAATCATCATCGCTTCCAGGTTTCTCAGGTATTTATCCGTCCGCCAGTTTTTCGCAAGCTCGACTGCGGCTCTGAGGAGCTGACCGCTGTACTCTTCAAGTTTCGTTTCAAAACGTTCCATAAGAGTAAAGGCATCAGCAGTTGATCCTGCAAAACCACATAGAACCTTTTTGTTAAAGAGTTTTCTGATTTTTACAGCATTGTGTTTTAATACCGTATGTCCGAACGTAACCTGTCCGTCAGCACCTATGGCGATATTACCGTCTTTATAAACGGCTAAAACTGTTGTTCCGTCAAACATTTTCATCTCCATTTTTTGAAATAGGGGATTTAATATATCACTAATACTGTATTTTTCAAGAGATTACTAATTTTGGCAACCTCTTAACCGTCTCAACCTATACCTATACCTTTGCCTTTTTCCCTACTTCTCCACTTCACGAGTTCACTACCTCTCCATCTCACTACTTCACTCCCTCGTCAACAAATTGCCATAGCTCTTAAAAAAGGATGATGGAAAATTACTCATTATTAAGGAGGGAAACCCTGTCGATGCATTTTACAGAAAGAAAAAGCTGTGTTAATATCTATTATATATTTGAAACAAGGAGGGAATATGCCGGTCAAACGTTTAACATATGAATCACTGTACAACAGATGTGACCCGGAATCCTTTAATTTTAAGACAACAGAGGACTTGGCTACAATAAAAGATTTCATAGGGCAGGAGCGTGCTAAGCGCTCTCTTGAAACCGGAACAGGAATTAAGCACAGAGGATATAATATTTTTGTAATGGGTCGTGCAGGAACCGGCAGACACGTTTTAACAAAAGAATACCTGGAATCCATCACGAGAAAGGACGGTAAGCCTTACGACTGGTGTTATGTAAATAATTTTAAAAATTCCCACAAACCGTATGCGATAAAACTTGACCCTGGAAGAGCATACAACTTCAAGAAACATATGGATGATCTTGTAAATGCCTGCAAAAGAACATTAAACGAAGCTTTTGAAAGCAACGAATACATGAACCAGCGCCGGGCTATCACTGAACAGTTCAATAAAAAGAATGAAGAATTGTACCGCCAGTTAGAATCACAGGCCCGCTCAAAAAATATTGCTATGGTTCAAACACCCCAGGGTATTGTGTTCGTTCCGATGAATAAAAACGGGAAGAATATGAGCCAGGAAGAATTCCAGCAGCTTGATGATGCAACAAAAGAGGATTTTTCCAAAAAGATTGTATATCTCCAGGAAGAACTTCAGGCACTTATGCGAAAAACAGGACAGATGAGAAAAGAGATGGATGAGCAGATAAACGCTCTCAACAAAGATACCGCCAGAAATGTAATAGATCCTCTTTTAAAGCAGCTGAAAAGCTATTACTCCAATAATTCGAAAATACAAAAATACCTTGATGAAGTTGAAGAGGATATTGTGGAAAATTTCCAGGATTTTATTTATAAAGACTACAACCAGCAGGAAGATAAGCAAAACCCATTTTCTGCATATTTTAAGCCGAGCTTCAAACGTTATTCCGTAAACGTTCTTGTGTGCCATGAAAATAGCGCAGAACTGCCTATCATTTATGAACAAAATCCCACATATCAGAACCTTGTAGGACGGATTGAGCACACGTCCCAAATGGGGACACTGATGACTGACTTTACACTGATAAAACCGGGCTCCCTTCATTCCGCTAACGGTGGCTACCTAATACTGGATGTCAGAAAGCTACTGATGCAGCCTTATGCATGGGAAGGACTCAAAAGAGTTATTCGCTCTGAATCGATAAAAACTGAAAGTATACAGGAGTTATTAAGCCTGACCAGCACAGTTACACTAGAACCGGAAGAAATTCCGCTTAAACTGAAAGTTGTTTTAATCGGTGAAAGGATTTTTTATTACCTCTTGAGTCAGTATGACCCCGATTTTCTTGAACTGTTTAAAGTTGTAGCAGACTTTGAAGAAGAAATCATAAGAACTGATGAAAACATGGAGCTTTATTCGAAACTCATAGCTTCGATAGTTTCAAACTGCGAACTAAAACCTCTAAACAGATACGCCGTTGCCAAAGTAATCGATGCAAGTTCAAGAAAAAGCGGGGATACGAAAAAGCTCAGCATACATATGCAGAGTATCTCCGATTTACTCAAAGAAGCTGATCATTTCGCTGATATAGAAGGACGAAATGTTATAGAAGCACAGGATATAAAAAAGGCACTTGAAGAGCAGGAGTTCAGAGGCGGAAGAATAAAGGAAAGGTTATACGAATCCATTAAAAGAGAAATTAAACTGATAAGCACAGAAGGTGAAAAAACAGGTCAGCTAAACGCTCTTACCGTTATGCAGCTGGGTCAGCTTGCATTCGGCAGCCCTGCTAAAATTACGGCTACGGTAAGAATTGGAGAGGGCAAGGTAATAGATATTGAAAGGGAAGTAAAATTCGGAGGCCCCATACACTCAAAGGGGGTACTGATACTTTCCGGTTTTCTCGGGGATAATTTCGGGAAAAAAATAAAGCTCGGTCTGACGGCAAGTATTGTATTTGAACAGTCATACGGAGGAGTGGATGGCGACAGTGCTTCTCTTGCTGAATTGTGTGCCATACTCTCTGCCATATCAGAGAAACCGATAAAGCAGAACATTGCACTAACCGGCTCAGTAAACCAAAAAGGAGAAGTCCAGGCAATCGGCGGAGTAAACGAAAAAATAGAAGGGTTCTTTAAGGTTTGTAAAGAGAAAGGGCTGACAGGAAAACAGGGTGTAATAATACCAAAATCCAACATAGACCACCTACTGCTTAACGACGAGGTTCTTAAAGCGGTGAAAGAGGGTAATTTCAGTATATATGCAGTGGAGAATGTCAGTGAAGCTCTAAAGCTCCTCACGGGCTATCCCCTGGGAGAGCGCAACACCAAAGGCAATTTCAAACGCGGCAGTCTCGGATACTATATAGAAAAAAAGATCAGAGAATATAACGAGGCAGGTAAGACCAAAAGAACGAAACAAGAACCAGGTAAGAAATAAAATCAAGCTCGTACATTATGCACGAGCTTGATTTTAATCTGTTTTTCAGGATTTCAGACTTTTTGACATCATATTTGATAGTTTTTTGACAAAATCAGAAGGATTTTCCGGCTTTTCTCCCTCCACAACGAGACTCAGGTTATACAATAAATCCATATAATCGCTTACAGTACCGCTATTCGGATCGGTTTCATATATTTCCTTCAGCTGCTTTACAACAGGATGTTCCGCATTTATCTCCAGTGTCTTTTCCTGAGAAGGTACTTCCTGACCCATGGATTCCAGAAGTTTTTTCATCGCAGGATCCATCGCATCTTCATCAACCACAAGACACGCAGGTGAATCTTTCAATCTGTTGGAAATTTTCACATCTTTAACTTTGCCCTTCAGATAATCTTTTATCGAATCAAGAAAGCCTTTCAGCTCTTTCTCTCTGTTTTCAGTTTCCTTTTTTTCTTCCTCATCCAGGCTGATATCACCTTTTAAAACGGATTTCAGAGTTTTCCCCTTATACTCACCAAGGGTGCTCATAATCATGTCATCAATTTCATCGGTAAAAAATATGACCTCAACATCTTTGTCCTTAAAACGCTCCAAATATGGCGAATTTTTTACCTCATCCACACTGTCGCCGCAAATATAATAAATCTCTTTCTGCTCCTCTTTCATATTCTCCAAATATTTATCGAAATCTATCTTTTCATTTGCAGCTGTTTTGGTTGTATGAAACGTCAACAAACCCGCTATCTCTTCTTTTCTGCTAAAATCGTAGTGTATCCCCTCTTTGAGAATTTTGCCGAATTCACTAATAAACTTATCATATTTTTCGCTATCATTCTCTTTAATTTTCTTTAATGTTTCCAGAACCTTCTTTGTGATATTCTTTTTTATCACTTCCACTTTTCTGTTATTTTGCAGAATCTCCCGTGAAACATTGAGGGGCAAATCAGAGGAATCAACGACACCTTTGATAAATCTGAGATAAGGAGGCATCAGCTCCTCACAATGATCCATAATCTGAACCTTTTTTACATACAATGCCGGTCCGAACTTGAAATCTTTGTAAAAGATATCGAAAGGCGCATGAGATGGAATGTAAAGAAGTGCTGAAAATTCCTGAGTCCCTTCCGCTTTGAAATGTATGGTTTCCAGCGGATCGGTAAAATCGTGGGAAATATGTTTGTAAAACTCATTGTACTCGTTTTCCGTTATTTCCGACTTATCCTTCAGCCACAAGGCCTTCATCGAATTCAGCGTTTCCTCTTCAATGGACTTATTACCGTCTTTATCCTCTTTTTCAACATCCATAGTTATCGGATACTCGATATAGTCGGAATATTTTTTTACAATCTCCTTTATACGCCATTCATCCAGAAACTCCATTTCATCTTCTTTAAGAGTAACTGTAACATCTGTGCCGAAACTTTCCTTATCGGCATCATCCACAGTAAATGTACCATCGGCAGCCGACTCCCATTTTACTCCTTTTTCCTCGCCGACTTTTTTGGAAATCACAGTTATATTGTCAGCAACCATAAAGGCCGAATAAAAACCTACTCCGAATTGTCCGATCAATTCCGGTTGTTCTTTTATCTGACCAGATTTAACAGCATTGATAAATTCCTTTGTACCCGAATGCGCTATTGTACCCAGCGATTTCACAGCTTCATCCCTGCTCAAGCCGATTCCGTTGTCTGAGATGGTAATAGTACCTTCATCTTTATCCGATTTAATTTTTATTTTCCATTCAGTGCCGGCTAAATTGTTGGACTTATCGGTTATTGAAAGATATTTTGCCTTATCGATGGCATCCGATGCATTGGAGATCAATTCCCTTAAAAATATCTCTTTATGCGTATATAAAGAATTGATTACAAGGTTTAAAAGTTCCTTAACTTCTGCCTGAAACTGAACAGTTTCCGCCATTTTTACGCCTCCGTAATATTAATTTTTTCGCTGAGATAATTTATATATTTAGTATAAAATTTCAACAGGAAATGCCATAATGCGTTATGCGTAATCCGTGATGAGTGTGAGATAGTGCAATGTTCAATGTTTAATGTTAGTAAAAGTGAACAGTTATTTATTGTTATTCTTCGTTATTCGTAGTTATTCACTGGGAAAAAGTTTGTCCGTTGAAATAGCTAAATTTTACGAAGGTACCCAAACTTACTGCACTGATTCTCCGCTCAATCATATCAAGCTATTCAACTTCATCAACCTTTACCTTAAACCTCAACCTTTGCTCTTAGCACTTAGCACTTAATACCAATATCCCACTCAACAAATTACTACTTTTCTATCTCGCTACCTCACTTTCTCACTATCTCACTAACTCACTCCCTGTTTCACTATTTTCTCAAATAAATTGCCATAGCTATTAAAAAAACGGAAGAGTGGTGTAGGTCAAAAAGCCTTTCTTATTATTCCGCCTCCGGCAACCAAATCTCCATCATAAATTACTGCCACCTGTCCCGGTGTGGGAGCTGACTGTTTTTCATCAAAAAGTACAGCCGCTTCATTATTAGGGAGAATCTCCACTGTACAAGCTGCGCTTTTCATCCTGTATCTTAATTTGATTTCAGATTTGAAAAACTTTCTTTCTGTAATAAAATTACATTCCTCTAACTTTACACCTTTAAAGTATGTTTCCTCTTTGGAGCCAAGGTAGATATTGTTGGAAACAGGGTCAATTTCAACAACATATAAAGGCTTGTGAAATCCTGTTTTCAGACCTTTCCTCTGACCTACAGTATAGAATTCTACCCCTTCGTGTTCTTTGAGTATCTCACCTTTGTAAATAAAATTTCCCTTTTTGATTTTATCAGATGGTATCTTTTCACTCAGATATTCTCTGTAATCCCCACCCTCAAGAAAACAGACATCCTGGCTGTCTTTCTTACCGGAAACTTCAAGACCAAGCTCCTCAGCAATTTTTCTTACCTGATATTTGCTTGGGAATTCTCCTAAAGGAAACTCAGTTAAACCTATATAAAATTCGTCCAGCAGACTCAAATAATACGATTGATCCTTTTTTAGGTTTGCGGCTTTTGCAATAAACCAATGTCCGTTCTTAAAAGTTTTACGGGCATAGTGCCCTGTGGCTATCTTATCGGCATTATGCTTTTGCATCTGTTCAAAAAGATATCTGAATTTTGCATACTCATTGCAATAGCAGCAGGGATTGGGCGTTTTACCTTTTCTGTATGTATTTATAAAATATGATATAACCTCATCACGGAAAAAATCTGTATAATCCTCAAAATACCATGGTATATTTAGCTTTGCAGCCATTTTACCTGCATCATCCAGATGCTTTTCCTGCCCTTCAAACATTTTCAGGGTTAAGCCGATAACATCAGCCCCCTGCTTCTTTAAAAGGTAAGCGGTTACGGTACTGTCAACTCCTCCGCTCATAGCCACTAAAACTTTCCCAGGCAAATTTTACCCCCGTGATTGACTTCTAAAGCGTTTTGAATATATTTTCTACTTGTATGAAAGTCAATACAGGAGTTCATAATGAGGTCTCATGATTCATAACGATGTAAAAAAAAAATAAACGAACTTATCATCAGATGCGCAGAGTCTGGAGAACTGGCAAGAAGCCTTCTGGAAAAATTTTTAAGAGATAATAACTTCGGCTCTTCACTCAGACGCGAAATAACGGATTATTTTTACTGTGGTATCAGGTTTTACGGGCTTTTAAAGAAAGACACAGAAAATTTCAGTTATGAAAAGGCTTATAATGTTCTTGAAAGTAAAAATATAAACTCCCCTTCTGCTCTATCGGAAATATCAGGTTTCAGCCTTAATTTTGCTGAAACCGTTTTGAAAAATGTGGATGATATACGTCCATTTTTCTACCGGGCACCGATGAGTATCAGGATAAACACATTAAAGGCTACAAAAGATTTGATGCTGGATAAATTCTCAGGTAAATACAATGCTTCTCCAACCAAAGTCAGTCCTTTCGGCATTACTTTCAACCAGCATATAAATGTCAGGCAGCTGAATGAGTTTAAAAAAGGTTACTTTGAGATACAGGATGAAGCCAGTCAGCTCATCCCTTTGCTTTTGGATATAAAACCGGGCGAAAAAATTCTCGATTTCTGTGCAGGAACAGGAGGAAAGGCTTTGGGAATTTCTTCCTTAACATTTAACACTGCGGATATTTACATACACGATATAAATGAAAACCGCATACAAAAAGCCATAAACAGGTCTAAGAAAACCGGTGCTAAATTTAAAAAATTAAAAGAGGGGCAGTATAGATTTTTTGATAAAGTTCTGGTGGATGCCCCCTGCTCAGGTATTGGTTCGATGCGGCGGGATGCTGATCTGCCCATGAGGCTTGATAACAACAAGCTTGAAAAATATACAGACTTACAAAAAAGTATATTCAACAAAGCGTTATCTTACGTCAAACCAGGCGGATTAATAGCATATGTAACCTGCAGTTTCCTTGAACAGGAAAATGAGAAACAAGTAAGCAACTTCCTTGACAATAATCACCGGCTTGAATTAGTAAAAGCCGTTGATATACTCGACAAAGACATCTCGGACAAACTCAGCCTCCTAGACTTCTTCAGGACATCCCCCGCCTGTTATGGCATGGATGCCCTCTTTGGGGCTGTTTTCAGGGTTTCGTAAAGGTAGCCACAGTCATAAAACTTTCGTTTTTAAAAAATTTACCGTAATCAAAATCTCCGTTAAAACAAACAAAGGATGAGCCCGTTCTGCTTGAGGCTCTTATAAAATCTTCATAAAAAACAGGTACCAAATTCACTTCGGAAGACTGTTTTTTATTATTTTTCTTGTCCGTCAAAACACCTTTGAATACAACCCGTTCGTCGTCGGTATATTCATAATATCGCTCGAACTTAACATTAGGTGTTTCAATTGGATCCAATTCTTTGATACCGTTAGCGCAAATTCTGTCATAATTTACTGTCTGAACCACCAAGCTGCCTTTGGGTTTTAGTAAAGAAAAAGCGCTGTAAAGTACTTTATGGACCTCATTTCTGTCAATAGAATGAGCAAGTGTGTTACCAATACAAAATACGGTTTCAAAAGACTCTTTTTTAAAGGGAAGTTTATGCATGTCACCGATTACCATTTCGTAGGGGTTATCCATAAATATTTTACTGTACTCAAGCCCAGTAGCTTTGAATCCGTCCTTTTGAAAAGTTTTCACATATTTGCCTGTTGCAGACCCTATCTCAAGCAAATGTGCATTTTCAGGTACCAGTTCTTTTATAAAACCATAAGTGGACTTGCTGAAAGGAAATATTTCATCATAATAATTATTTAACATTTCATAAAATTCCATTATTACCTCCAATTATATTTTACTCGTACAGCAGAAAAGTTTCAACCCCTATCTTGGATATGAGTGAAAATCCCGCTATTGCCATAGCTTGTTTAAAAAGCGGGGGCACCTGTCTTGCTGGCCATTTTTCTTTATAAGCAATGTCTTGTAGATGTGAGATCATGAAAAATTCACAGATATAGACAAAAAATAACATATGGGATAAAATTGACCAAAAAGGAGATTGTTATGTCAAAAACAATTTTAATCACAGGAGCGACTTCCGGATTTGGATTAGCATGTGCTGAAATTTTTTTCCACAACAAATGGAACGTAATCTTGACGGGCAGGAGGAAGGAAAGGCTTGAAAACCTGGAGAAAAAACTCGGCAATATTTCCAGTGTCTACACTTCAGAACTTGATGTGAGAAACAGTAGCAGTGTGGAAAAGTTTATAACAGATTTACCGCAGGGATTCAGGGATATCGATGTTCTTGTCAATAACGCCGGTCTCGCCCTTGGCTTGGATCCGGCATATGAGGCAAATTTGGATGACTGGGATGTTATGGTGGATACAAATATTAAAGGACTTTTGTATTGCACAAAAAGTGTTCTTAAAACAATGGTAAAGAAAAACAGCGGTCATATTGTTAATATAGGTTCCACAGCGGGGAACTGGCCGTATCCGGGTGGCAATGTTTACGGCGCAACCAAGTCTTTTGTCCAGCAGTTTTCAAGAAATCTTAGGGCTGATTTACTGGGGACAAAAGTCAAGGTGACAAATATCGAGCCTGGAATGGCTGAAACAGAATTTTCCCTGGTGAGATTTAAAGGTGATAAGAAAAAAGCTGAAAAAGTTTATGAAAATGCCGACTTACTGCAGCCGGAAGATATCGCTGAAATAATATATTGGGTGGTAAACACACCTGAGAGGGTCAATATAAATACTTTGGAAGTAATGGCAACATGCCAGGCCTGGGGTCCGCTGCAGGTAAACCAGAGCTAAAAGAAAACAGTCCGGTTTTAAAACCGGACTGACATTAATCAGGGATGCCGGTATAATTTTACAAACTTAACAGTCGCCGTTGCCGGTGCAAAGATTATCCTTATTCATTTCGAAAACTCTCTCACCTACACCGTCAACTTTAATAAACTCTTTTATATTCTCAAAAGGATTTTTTTCTCTGTAATCTATTATGGCTTGTGCCTTTGCATCCCCAATATACTCCAGCGAGGAAAGCTCCTTTTTGGATGCAGTATTGAGATTTACCTTTGCAAAAGCAAGAGTAAATACCATAAGCAACATTAAAATAGCAAAAATTATTTTTTTCATACTAGCCTCCTTGTAAAAAATATGGGAAAATGGGATAAACAAATACTCGGCACCCCTAATAATAAAGTTATAAAACTATACCATACTATATTAACTTTTCAACATTTTATTTTTCTCTCCTTAAAATAAACAAAAAAACTTGAACAGAGCTAAAAATAAAAGTAATTTTGATAAAAAGGGGTGTTTTCATGGATTATAAGGATAAAATTAAAGCAGCTGCTGATATAATCAAAAATTCAGAATCATTGGTTATAACTGCCGGTGCCGGAATAGGTGTTGATTCCGGTCTGCCTGATTTTAGGGGCAACCGGGGATTCTGGAAAGCCTACCCTCCTTATGAGCGCCTTGGACTCAGTTTTATCGAAGCCGCTAATCCTGCTCATTTTGAAAGAGATCCCTCTTTTGGATGGGGTTTTTACGGACACCGACTGCAGATGTACAGAAATATAACACCTCATAAAGGATTTTATTTAATGCTGGACTGGATAAAACAGTTCGGTATGGATTATTTCGTTGTGACTTCCAATGTTGACGGGCACTTTCAAAAAGCGGGTTTTCCTGAAGATAAAGTATATGAGATTCACGGTTCCATACATTACCTACAATGTCTCAATGCCTGTACATCAAGCATTTGGGAAAACAAAGAAAAGATTGACGTTGATACAGAAAGTATGAGGGCAAGAAATGTTCCCAAATGTATTAACTGTCACACAGTGGCCAGACCCAATATTTTAATGTTCGGGGATTTTTCATGGCTGCCGTACAGAAGTCACGAGCAGTCAAACCGTTTTGATGATTTTTTGGACAGTCAAAAAAAATCAAAAATAGCTGTAATAGAAATAGGTGCAGGTACAGCTATCCCTTCAATAAGACACACCAGTGAGCGTATACACAGGAATTTGAATGCTGAAATAATAAGAATAAATCCCAGAGAACCTGAAGTTAAAAGACCGAATATAGGAATCGGAGAGGGCTCCTTAAAAACCCTCTCCGACATTGACGAGGTTTTAAATGATTAGATTATTAATAATTATATTACTGATTTCAGCCTCTATCTGTTCCGCGCAAAATAATTATATAGAGTTAGGATCAGCATATCTGTATCAAAAAAGCAATCTGGCCGTTGACAGTAAAAACGAAATAATTCACAACTATTCCGAACCTGATGACGCTTTCGGCAAATTCATACCTGTAGTACGTTTTAACTACTCCCAGAATAAAAACGGTACCGGCTTTTACATCGGTTCGCCTTCTCTAAGCTCATCGGGCGGAGGATTTCTGATTGGTTTAAAAAAGCCCGGTCTGTTAAACACTGAATTTTCTGTTTACTTGTCTTACCGGCTGCCTGAAGAGGTATGGGAAGACCCATTTCTTTTAAACAAGGAACGTTCGAGTACCTATAAAGATAGTTATGGTTTTGGCTTAAACCTCAACAACATTTTAAATACACGTTTCTCATACAAACTCAAACTTCTTTCTGAAAACATCCGCGATGATGTTATTGGCAGTAATTACAGCAGACTTCAAAGAGACGGATACATAATCAGTCAGGAAATATCAAAAAATATCCGTATGAGCAACAAAATGTTTCTCAACTTAGGGATATTTTACAAAAAAGGTGAATATGAAGGTGACGCCAACTCATATGATGAGCCCGGAATTAGTGCATCATGGGCTTATCTGTCACCAAAAGGACTATCAGCAAGGATAATATATTCTCTCAGTTATGCAAAATATGCCAAAGAACACCCTCTTTTCGATAAAACAAGGAAAGATGTGAATGAAAATATCATTCTTGTTTTAAGAAAAAATAACATTCTGAATCTTAAAAATGTTTTCGCTTCAGCTTATATAGGAGTTGGAGGATCGTTTTCAAACATAGATTTTTACGAAAAAAGGCTTGCTTTTACTGGAATGAGCGCAGGATATTCCTTTTAAAGACAGTACCTGTTCCAAACAGCTAATTTTGGCAATTCGTTTAGTAGTGTATTTGCTATTGGGGTAATTTTTTTGATGTGTTAAAGTCCGAAGATTATCACAACATCTTCTGCCAAGTTTCCTGATTTATTAAAAAGTTTTTATTAATTATAAGATAAGAAAGGGCAGATGGAGCTGCCCGTTTTATTGAGTTTTACCTGCTCCGGCAGCACATGTACTACACGCATCGGCAGTGTTTTTGTTTTCAGGTTTGCTCTTCCCGGATGCACTGTTTGCACAGGTATTTTTTCCTTTGTAGTCTGTGACATACCAGCCTGATCCTTTAAGCTGGAAATTGGACATAGATATTATCCTTTTGGCATCTCCGCCACACTTGGAGCATTTTCTTATTTTACTTTTTGAGTTAATTCCTTCAAACAACTCAAACACATCAGAACATTTTTCACACTGGTATTCATATATAGGCATATCTACCTCCCAAATACTATAATTTTTCAAATGAATAATATGCTAAACATTTTAAAAAAATCAAGTGAAATATTTGTTGGTAACACAAAATTGATGCATTTGAAAGTCGTAACACGTGATGAGTGTAGAAAAGGTAGTTAAAGGTATTTGAAGTATTTGAGGTTCCAATAGCGCCCAAAACTTCATCAATTTCCTTAACCTATGCATTTCTCCCTATTTCACTCCCTCCGCTTCCCTATCGACATAGCTCTTAAAAAAAGGAAGTGTGACAAAAATATTTATCATAACATGTTTTACCTATTTTCACAGGAATCTTGAAACATTCCACACTTGCAGAAGCTTTACTACTATATTACAATATCCACTGTATAGGAGGTACAGATGAGCTCAACAGTTTACCATATTAGTCCGCACTCGAAATCATTTACTTACGAGAACGGGCTTCAGGGAAAGTTTGAACAGTTTTTAAAAAACTTTGAAATTGATAAATATATCGGCAAAGATGAAACAGTGCCTCTCAAAATACATTTGGGAGGAAAAGGCGCTTTTCGAACAATCAGGCCTCAATTTGTAAGGCAGGTTGTCCGGGCAGTTAAAAGTATACCTGCAAAACCTTTTGTTACCGATTCGGTCAGGATACCTGCGTATGATTACTTGGAGGTTGCAAAAGAAGCTGGTTATAATCATTTGACGCTGGACGCACCGGTGGTCATAGCAGATGGGATGTATGGTAAAGACTCCCTGAAATCAAGGGCAGGAGAGCCGATTGGCGATGTCTATATCGCATCGGCACTTTATGAAGCTAAATCAATGGTTGTTCTGACACACGTAAAAGGTCACATCCAGGCAGTACTTGGAGGAGCTATAAAAAATATTTCGATGGGAGGGGTTTCCAACGAATCCCACCACGGAGACTGGCACGAAGGCCGTGGAAAGATGCACTTTCTTATGGGTGATATCATGGAGTGGGACCAAGAAAAATGCATCCTATGCTATGATTGTATGAAGGTATGTCCTGCAGAATGCATTACATTCCCGGACAACATATATACAGTGGACAAAGATAAATGCTGGCGGTGTGGAAGATGCGCGCGTGTTTGCCCGGAAGATGCCATTCATGTACCTGTAACCCACGAAAAATTTATGAAAGCAGTTGCTGAAGGAGCAAATGCAGTAACATCCACTTTTGAACCCAAGCGTATTATCTATATAAATTTTTTAACGGAAATGCAGCCAGAATGCGATTGTATGCCCATTGCTGAAAATCCGGTGGCGCAGGACCAGGGTATTCTCATATCAGATGATCCCGTTGCAATAGATACAGCAACACTGGATATATTAAGCGAAGTGGAGCCCCTTCCCGGTTCAAGGGCTGAAGGTATAAAAAAGAAGGACGGTTGGGACATATTCAGTCTCCTGCACCAAAAAGACGGAAGACTTCAGGTAATGGAAGCGGAAAAGATTGGACTGGGTACTATAGATTACACTATAGAAAAAGTGGATTGAATTAATATCAAGACTTATCAGACTGAACTAAAATTTCTCAAGTAACTCCACAGAGTTTTTTACACATTCTACGCAAACCCTTTCTCTCAATTCATTCTTCTTAAAAAACTCTTTTCCATCTTCCGTGTTAAGATCACACCCTAAAAGGTCATAACATCTAAGATGGCCGTTTTGCGCGGAAAATTCTCTACTGAAATCCTGGATGATTTTATATAATTGAGGTTTTTTATAACTTTCCGATTCTTCACCATATCCGTATTTCAACCCCAAAATCATAAAAGCACCGCTTGCCGCACCACACACATTCTGCATACCGCCCATCCCGCCGCCATAACCGGACGAAAGAAGGCGCAACACATGCTTATCAATTCCGTACTCTTCTGCAAATACAGAAACAACGGATTGAGAACAATTAAATCCACTACGAAACAGTTGAGCTGCATCAGATGATTTCATGAATTTACCTTAGACATTAAAGTAAAGAAAAGAGCACTGGCGGCGACCTATTTTTCCGGGGCTTGGTTAACCCGAGTATCTTCGGCGCTGGAGGTCTTAACTTCCGTGTTCGGAATGGGTACGGGTGTAGCCCCTCCG